>NZ_CM003838.1:0-5481 GCF_001579525.1 Streptococcus oralis
GCTGTTCATACTTACATGTTCATGAACATAGCCGAAATTCGTGCAAATAATGGCTTCAGGATACTTCTTTCTCATACGTTCAAGATATTCAGTCATAGCCATTGTTTTTCCGCCACCTTGACGACCACAATACAAGGTCAGACCGTACTCCCTAAATTCTTTGCCGTTCCTGATACGGTAATACAAATCAGACGACAAAGCGCCAATAAAGCTAAATATTTTCAAATAACCAGGCTTTTCCGAAAGCGTCTCGAACCGCTCCCCTCGAATACCTTTTTTAAACATAACAATAACCAATGCTATGCAGAGAAAACGAGCGCCCGCAGATGCGGGCTTTCCGTTTTCTCATGCCTACCCTTTCTTATTTTTTTAGTTAATAAACGGTATTCGATGTATGATCCAGTTCACACATTTCGTACCGAAAAGCCAAACATAAAATGACGAAATCAACCCTACACAGATAAAAATATCTCGAATCGGCACAAAGGGTGACGCTTCGTATAAGATATGAGCAACTGCGTTTAGAGATGATACAAAATTATTGACAAACTCGAAAGACGGAAACAAGCCTATCAACCACTCTAAAATATCAAAACAAATACTTAAAATCCCTTGTATCATCTTAGTCCTCCGCTACTTTATGGAATTTTCTAGCAAAGAATAAAGCCATCAAAACATAAGCTAATGCCCTAAAAATCATCTTCATTGGGCCAGCTAATTTGGTTGCTGTTGCTCCATTCAAAATCACATAGTCCGAACCCAAAATATTTACACTCATATCGCTGATTGTATCTTTATCTCCAAAATCATATCTTAGAGGTTGAACATTTGGAAATTTTCTTCTGAAAAGACCATCTAAAGCCCCAACTCGTCCTTTTAGCCATGTTCCATCTATTCCAAAAGCCCACGTCAAGGCGCCTGTAATCGCATCTGCTATGACTTTTCCTATTCCTTTGATAAAATCCCAAATCTTAGACAAAACATCAATAATACCCGCAGGAATGGCTAAGATAGCCTGCAAAATTTTAGCCAACCAGTCCCAAAGTGCTTTTAGTCCGTCTAAAATAAGCCCAGGAATTGATAAAATAGCATCTAATAGCTTTTTAAGAAAATCTAGTATCTTATCAAGCCAGCCTGTTCCTGCCCCTGTAAGCGTCCCTGTCGCCGTCTGTGCCCCTGTTGCTGTCTGCGCTCCTGTTGCCGTCTGTGCCCCTGCTGCCGTCTGTGCCCCTGTTGTACCTGCACGAATCTTATTTAACTCCCTTAATTGCTCATCAGAATAAGTCTTATCTGATACCCTAGGAAGATCAGACAAACTCAAAGAAGATACCTGAGCATCACTTTTAAAAGTTACCGTCTCGCTATTTTTAGGAAATGCTGTATCTATATATTTCGTTACTACCTCTTTTTGTATTTCAGTCTTTTTCAAAGTTTCAGTAGAAATTGTCTCCCCAACAGATATACCTAATTGAGGGATAGATACACCCTTTATATAAAAATCATCTGTACGTATTTTATTCGTAGAAATACCAGCGCCAACAGGAATTAACTTGTCAGAACTTGTAATAGTTCTTGTTAGTTGAATTACCTGCCCTGCATCGTTAAATACTCTTTTTATATCTGAAGCAGAATAATCGACCACACCTGAAAATGAAATAGTAGGATTTTTATCTGCTGGAATAGGAGTTACATCTACCGTTACAGTAAGACTACTTACATCATAAGAGCGAGACGTAAAATTCTTATGACCTGAAATTTGATGTTCTTTATATTTCAACCCTTTAGATGAATCTCCTAAATATATCCCTTCCCTAGCTAAAAAATGAGGAAAACGTTCTGACGGCGTAACTTTCCCTAAATAAAAACCTACACCATTCGAGAATGTCAAACCTCTCTCATTTACAGGCCTTTGAATCGTTTCCCCCATAGAACTACCTGCATTTTGTATAGCTTTTTTTAAGGTATCATCAATTTTAACAGATGTTCCAGAAACAAAATCACTTACAGAATGCCCCATTTTTTTAAGTTCATCAGCAACCGCTCCACCTACAGCCATTACATCATCCCAATGATCGATAGTATAACCTAACGCAACACAAGCAACTATACCCAATACAACCCAAGGTAAAACTGCAGGATTCAGAGCACCTAACAGTAATCCACCTGATAATACTCCACCATCTGCCCTAACCTCTTTAGGCTTAAATACAGATGTAAATAACAATGTGACTATACAAAAACAAGTCATGATTTTTTTAATTACCTTTTTCATTTTCCTCCTTATCAAAAAAAGCACCCTTCCGAGTGCTTTTGATTAAAAGAATTTCTTGAGCGTTGAAACCGAAAAGCGAACAGCTAAACCTACTCCCAAGATTGCTGCACCAACTGGTAAAACAGATGGAACAGCCTGCAAAACTGCATCCTTCACAGGTGCCAAAAGTTCAGTTGTAATCATGGTATGTCCTCCATATTTTTTTATTTAAGTCTAGTTTAACGTCATGACCCACGGACAAGTTTTTAGAAGATAAATTGTTTGAGGAGGTGGTTTAAAAATAAAAATAGGGCAATACCAGGGATTACAATTATTCCAAAGAAAATAATGACTTTTGATTGAAATTGATATACTTCATAGTCTTTCTCGATTTTGGTAACGAGTTGAGCTATTTTCTCATCTGTTTCAGTCTGCTTTCCGTTTTCAGCTGTAACTTTTGATAAGTTTTGCAATTCTTCCAAAATAGCTTCAGTTCCTTTCTTGTCTGTCTGCTCTTCTTCTTGTTTCTTTTGCTTTAGTTCTTCTTGCTCCTTTTTTTCTTTATCGATGCGCTCATTAAATTTCTTTAATTCGTCATAGACTTTAGTAGTCGCTTTTGTTTGTTCGCTAAGCTTATCAAGTAAACTTTTGTTGTAAGACTCCAGGGCACTTGATAATTTCGCTTCCTCTTCAGGCTTCATTATGCTGCTACGTCAACCGCTTCAATGTTTTCAAAGTGATCAAAAGCAACTTTCTTAGAAGCAATATTGACGGTCATAAACATTTCAGCTTTTGCAGGCAATGGCTTATGAGCAATCAAGGCAAATTGTGCAGAAGTAAGACTATATTTTACAGGTAATAGACCTACTACATTTTCAGGCTCATCATTCACGAGGGGCAAGACCCAAACGGAAACACCAGACACCTGACGGTTTGTTTTCTCGTCAGTAAAATCATAGGGACGAGCGCCTAAAATCAGAACATCATTTTTCATTGTTTACCTCTTTTCTTTTTTGTTCTTCACTATATCTATTCGCAAGACTTAGCCAAAAAAAGAAAAAAATCCAAATTTTTTTGGATTGATGAAAGATTTTATATATTTATTTCACGGTTTCATTGACTTTAAGAAACCTGGGACTAAACTGTCTAAATCGTCTGTCGGTCGGTCTAATGCCCAACCAACACGATTTCCAGTTTAATCTGTCCCAGCTTATAGTCAATGAACTTTCGCGACATAAAACGATTTTTAAAATTTTAAACTCTTCAAACTCTACAATTTTTCTGATATACTAGAATCGCTCTCGGTTACCGATTGCGTGCCTATGGTTCGTGAGAGGAGGTGAGCTAATTGCATTACATTTTTGACGTCTTACTTGCTATTGTGGCGGAAGTAGCTGCACACTACATCTGCAAGTGGTTAGATAGCAAGGACACAGACCGAAGCTAGCCCAAGATACCCGTTAATCTGAAAAGAACGTAAAAAAAGCCCTGGAGGACTGCCATCCTCTAGGGCTTTGGTGCGCTATTGCATTACATTTTGTAATTTCATTATATCACATTATATTACTTTATATCACTTTAAATAATAATTTTTTCTTTCCCAGTTCCAAATAGCTACGATTTCTCGACCTGATGAAGTGCTTTCTGTATCGTCTCCAGTTTGAATAAGATTGCCATCCTCCAAGTCGTCAAAGTCCAGGTCTTTTTTAATTTCCTTAAATAGCTTTCCAAAGCCTATCTGTCTTTTTCGGTGCAATCCTGTCAGCATATCATCTACTATCTGCAGTTTCTCCTGATCTGTAAAATCCGTTTTTTCGTCCGTTACGTCAAACGGTTTCACAGGATATTTTGCAGTCTCCAAAATAGCACCTTTCAAACCCTTACCTTTATCGGCTTTTACCGCTCGAATATCGACCAGGGGCGTATAGTCTAGCTTCATAGCTTTTTGCCAAAGTTCTGTCCATTCTATCTGATTGATATAATCAGCTTTAGCTTGAAAATAGCTCGGTCTAACCATCAATAAAACGTGCAAATGAGGGTGATAACTATCCAATTCTTTGGAATAAGTGACTTCAGTAGCCCTTAAGAAACCAATCAAATTTTTATCAATCTTCTTGTACTTCATCAGCCTATTGAACCCTCTTAAAATATCGGTCATGGACTGATTGAGTTCCTGACCTGTCACATTTTTGACGGTCAAGGTCAAAAACAAAAATCGACCTTTTGGCTGCCTAATCATCGCTTCTTCCACGATTTTGCTCGCTTGATAAGAATATTTCATAGACCTTCTCCAGTTACAGAGTGCACACAGCTTATTTTTGCAAAAATAAGACTGATATAGTTTTTTCGTTCCGTCCGATTGCTCGATAAATTTTAGAACTTCAGCGCATTGGTAAACTCGCTCAAATGAGCGATAGCCTAAAATATCTAGCTGTCCTGCCAGTTCAATATTTCTTAATTTACGTTCTCGCCATTTCCTATCCTTGCCTGTTTTAGAAACATCTTTCAAGGTTTGTAACCCTTGATTTTGTCTTTCATTCATGTTATAATTTACCTGTAATTACAAAGAAATTTAAAAAAAGTCCTTGCATTTTTCCTAGCTTTCTATGATTTTGATTGAACACCTAAATTATACCAAAAGCTTTCAGGAAAAACAAGGCTTTTTTTGTGCCTTGAAATCTAGTAGTATCAAGGGTTTTGACCGTTTTCACAACTCGATTTTTAAAATCTCATTATTTCTATATGTATCAAGATAAGAAGAAAGCCCCCTCCGGGGGGCTTTCTCAAGGGGCTTTCAGCCCCTTTTTTTAGCCCTTATTTACCGCTTCAGCCATCTTTTGAATTTTGGCATAAGTGTCATATTTTTCTCTAAGTTCTTTCGATTGGACGAAACTTCTTCGCCACAATCGACGTAGCTTCATTTTTGCTTCAGGACGTTCACAAACTGCGTTGTAATCTTCAGCATCAAATGCCCTGGTAAAAGTCCACCGTCCGCCTATTGTGCGGCATTCAACCACCTCAAAGGTTTGCTCTCTTAGCTGCTTAACCACTCGAGTAAATACCTGACTTGTACCTACAATTTTTATGCGCTGTTTACGCTGCTGCGTAATCTCTGCCAACAAGCCTTCAGGAAATTTCTGCCAAGCGCTCGAGTTATATTCGTTCTGGATTTCATCGATGGCAAATATAACCCCTTTTAAGCCGTTTCTCAGCTCAAAAAGCTGTTGCCA
>NZ_KQ970788.1:291950-312730 GCF_001579525.1 Streptococcus oralis
GGTCATTGTCATACAAACGTTTATAGTTAGCTGGGTTTTCAACGATAGTCTTAACAACCGTTTCAGCAAGCGCTACTCCTCCTTCTGCGCCATCAGCCCAGACACTAGCCAATTCTACTGGAACATCGATTGATGCACAAAGTTCTTTCAAGGCTGAAATTTCAGCTTCTGTATCAGAGACAAATTCATTAATCGCAACAACTGCTGGAATACCAAACTTACGGATGTTCTCAACGTGGCGTTTCAAGTTAGCAAAACCTGCACGAACTGCTTCCACATTTTCCTCTGTAAGAGCGTCCTTAGCTACGCCACCATTCATCTTAAGGGCACGAAGGGTTGCGACGATGACTACTGCATCTGGAGAAGTTGGCAAGTTTGGTGTCTTGATATCAAGGAATTTCTCGGCACCAAGGTCTGCACCAAAACCAGCTTCAGTAACAGTATAATCAGCCAAGCGAAGGGCTGTGCTTGTTGCCAAAACAGAGTTACATCCATGAGCGATATTGGCAAATGGACCACCGTGTACAAAGGCAGGTGTACCGTAAATTGTCTGAACCAAGTTCGGTTTAATGGCATCTTTCAAGATCAAAGCCAAGGCACCCTCAACCTGCAAATCACCTACAGAAACAGGGGTACGGTCATAGCGATAGCCGATAACGATATTCGCCAAACGGCGTTTCAAGTCCTCGATGTCCGTCGCCAAGCACAAAATCGCCATGATTTCTGAAGCAACGGTAATATCGAAACCATCCTCGCGTGGAATACCATTTAGAGGGCCACCAAGTCCAACGGTAACATGGCGAAGGGCGCGGTCATTCAAGTCCACCACACGTTTCCAAAGGATTCGACGTTGGTCAATTCCTAGTTCATTCCCTTGGTGCAAGTGATTGTCAATCAAGGCTGAAAGAGCATTGTTGGCTGTTGTAATGGCATGCATATCCCCGGTAAAGTGAAGGTTGATGTCCTCCATTGGCAACACTTGGGCATAACCACCACCGGCTGCACCACCCTTAATCCCCATTACTGGGCCAAGAGACGGTTCGCGGATAGCAATCATGGTTTTCTTGCCAATCTTGTTCAAGGCGTCTGCCAGACCAATGGTAATAGTTGATTTCCCTTCACCTGCAGGTGTTGGATTGATGGCAGTAACCAAGATCAATTTACCAACTGGATTGCTCTCAACTGCACGAATTTTATCAAAGCTGAGTTTAGCCTTATACTTCCCGTACAATTCCAAATCATCGTAAGAAATACCAAGTTTCTCAACAACATCAACGATTGGCTTCAACTCAATACTCTGTGCGATTTCAATATCTGTTTTCATTCAAAACTCCTCTAACCTCTAATGTGATAATTCATTATAACACAAAACAAGATTTTTAACATCCATAAACTCTCTAAACGTTCGTAAATACCCTGAATTTAAAGATTTTTAGGGCTCTTTTAAAAATTTTATATGGCTTTATAGTTTTAAACTATAGTTAATCTTCCCTTTTACCAAAAATTTATCGCTTTCATTTTACTTACTGTTTATTTTTGTGTACAATAGTGCTATGAAAATTTTAGTCACATCGGGCGGTACCAGTGAAGCTATTGATAGAGTCCGCTCTATTACTAACCATTCTACAGGTCGCTTGGGGAAAATCATCACAGAAACCTTGCTTGCTGCGGGGCATGAAGTTTGTTTGATAACGACAAAACGAGCTCTGAAGCCAGAAGCTCATCCCAACCTAAGCATTCGAAAAATTGATAATACCAACGACCTTCTAGTTGTGATGCAAGAACTTGTTAAGGAATATCAGGTCTTAATCCACTCAATGGCTGTGTCTGACTACACACCTGTTTATATGACGGGGCTTGAGGAGGTACAGGCTAGCTCTAATTTAGAAGAATTTTTAAACAAGCAGAATCATCAGACTAAGATTTCTTCAACTGATGAGGTTCAGGTCTTATTCCTGAAAAAAACACCCAAAATCATATCTCTAGTCAAGGAATGGAATCCTGCCATTCATCTGATTGGGTTTAAATTGCTGGTTGATGTCTCTGAGGATTATCTCATTGAGATCGCACGAAAGAGTCTTATCAAGAACCAAGCAGACTTGATCATTGCAAATGACCTGACTCAAATTTCAGCAAACCAGCATCAAGCAATCTTTGTTGAGAAAGAGGAACTCCAAACCGTTCAAACCAAAGAGGAAATAGCAAACCTCCTCCTTGAAAAAATTCAAGCATACGATTCATAGAAAGGAAAGCCATGGCAAATATTCTCATCGCAGTGACAGGTTCCATAGCCTCCTATAAAGCAGCTGATTTAGTCAGTTCTTTGAAAAAACAAGGCCATGATGTCACTGTCTTAATGACTGAGGCAGCGAGAGAGTTTATCCAACCGTTGACACTACAGGTCCTCTCTCAAAATCCTGTCCACCTTGATGTCATGAAGGAACCTTATCCTGATCAAGTCAATCATATCGAACTAGGCAAAAGGACCGACCTTTTTATTGTAGCCCCAGCTACTGCTAATACCATCGCAAAGTTAGCCCATGGATTTGCTGACAACATGGTGACAAGTACAGCACTTGCCTTGCCAGAACATGTCAAAAAGTTAGTCGCACCAGCCATGAATACAAAGATGTATGACCATCCGGCAACTCAGGCTAATCTAAAAACATTAGAGACCTATGGTTATCAGATCATCTCTCCAAAAGAATCTCTACTAGCCTGTGGCGATCACGGCAAAGGCGCCCTAGCTGACCTGAATACTATTTTAGAAAGAATAAAGGAAACCCTCGATGAACAAACGCTCTAACATTGCACCCATTGCTATCTTTTTTGCAGTTATGCTCGTTATCCACTTTTTGAGTTCTCTCCTATTTAACCTTTTCCCATTCCCGATTAAACCAACTATCGTTCATATTCCAGTAATCATTGCTAGTATCATCTATGGCCCTCGAGTTGGGGTTACACTTGGTTTTCTTATGGGGCTATTGAGCTTAACGGTAAACACGATTACCATCCTTCCAACCAGCTATCTTTTCTCACCTTTCGTACCAAACGGAAACATCTATTCAGCAATGATTGCCATCCTACCCCGTATTTTGATTGGTCTGACACCTTATCTAGTTTATAAATTATTAAAAAACAGAACGGGTCTTATCTTTGCTGGTGCTCTCGGTTCCCTTACCAACACCGTCTTTGTCCTTGGGGGAATCTTCTTCCTTTTTGGAAATGTCTTCGACGGCAATATCCAAAAACTCCTAGCAACAGTTATTTCTACAAACTCAATTGCCGAGCTTGTCATCTCTGCCGTTCTAACAGTAGCAATTGTTCCCCGTCTCGAAACCCTTAAGAAATAAAAAAACAACTCCACTTTCATCCTGAAGGTGGAGTTTAGCATTTAAAACATGAGAAGCATCAATAGAATGTGAAAGCCAAAGCGCAGGAGATGATACGAAAGAGGGGGAGGTTGCTGACTTTTCTGACTATCCAAATATAGGGTTAGTGATAGAAAAACCAAACCAAATGCAATCACCAATCTGACGAAATAAGCAATTTCGAGTATTGCTGCCATCAAAAGAAAACCTAATAAAGGAAGGCTAAAAAGTGAAAGAGCCAAAACACCTGCTAATAGAGAGAGTAGCGAAAGGACCAATAAACTATAAACTAGGAAACGAGTCCAACCTGAGACTACTTTCCCTTCACTTTTCTGTTTTGACATCATCACGATTACCACGATTAGGTAAACAAAAAGTATCATCACAATTTCTCCTCAGTTCCTATTATTCTTTACCACATTTTAACCAAATTTTCCTGAAAAATCAATAAAGCTTCTTGACTTGATTGGTGATTTATTGTACTATACTTGTGTATATACAGATAAATGGAGGTTCTTATGGATATACGGAAAAAAACGCAGTTTATGACTATGACTGCCCTACTCACTGCAATAGCGATTTTGATTCCAATCATTATGCCTTTTAAAATCGTTATCCCACCGGCTTCTTACACCTTGGGAAGTCATATCCCCATCTTTATCGCCATGTTTCTTTCGCCTTTGATGGCTGCTTTTGTGATTATTGCTTCTAGTCTTGGTTTTCTGATGGCAGGCTATCCGCCTGTTATTGTACTCCGTGCCTTCTCTCACATTGTTTTTGGTACTTTGGGGGCTTTGTACTTAAAAAAATTCCCTGAAACCTTGGATAAACCAAAGGCATCTTGGATTTTTAACTTTGTTTTGGGTGTTGTTCATGCTATCGCTGAAGTAATAGCTTGTATCATCTTTTATGCTACTTCAGGGACAAATGTTGAAAATATGTTTTATGTTCTTTTTGTCCTAGTTGGTTTTGGCACAATCGTCCATAGTATGGTAGACTATACATTAGCACTAGCTGTCTATAAAGTGCTTCGAAAACGTCGCTAAAAGGAAAAACTATGACAAAGGATCGCAAACAAGCTCTTCTCAAACTCTTAAAAGAGGCGCCAAAAGCTCTCAATGGTCAAACCTTGGCTGAGCACTTCCATGTTACTCGTCAGGTCATTGTACAGGACATCGCTATTCTCCGAGCAGATGGAGCTCCTATCCTATCCACCAATCGTGGCTATATCTACAAAGAAAATGATGCCAGCCCCTACGTCCACAAACTCTTTAAAGTGAAACATGAACTGGAAGAAATCGGTCAGGAACTACTAGCCATTGTAGATAATGGCGGTCGTGTTCAAAATATCTTAATCGATCATCCCGTTTATGGCGAAATTGAAACCCTACTCAAACTCACTTGCCGCCGAGATGTCCAGCACTTTCTGGAACAAGTTGAGAATTCAGATTTTAGACCCCTTTCTGAATTGACAGACGGCATCCATTACCACCTTGTTGAAGCCGAGACACAACAAGACCTCCACTATATCGAGGAGGCCTTGGATCAGTTAGGTTATTTAGTAAAAGACTAGAAAATTTCTTTTTCCCAGCCGTCCTCTGTGCGGTGGCGATAGAAGAACTCAGACTTGTCAGGTGCTTCCATCATTTCCATCAAAGGCAACATATCATAGGCCAGTTCCAAGTTTGGAATCTGGTCTTTTTGCACCCAAGATACTTCTCCTTCTTCTGAGGATTGGAGACTTCCAGTAAACTCTGTCGCCTTGTAACAAAAGACAATATAGCGACCACCTGTATCTAATGGCCAATTCTTAATGCCGACCAGTTGGGGATTCTGAATGGTCAAACCAGTTTCTTCGTATATTTCACGAATGACAGATTCGGCAAAGGCCTCGCCGGTCTCAACATGTCCTCCTGGAAAGGCATAGCCAGACCAGCGATTGTTTTCAGGAGAGCGATATTGCATGACTACTCGCTTATTTTCTAGATCTTCGATTAGACAGATGTTGGTTAAAATGGTTGCTTGGGTACGGGACATAGATTTGCTCGCTTTCTAAGTTATTAAAATGTATCTTCGTTGTATTTTACTTCTGACTTCATGATAAAGGGATTGATCAATTCATGATGTTCATAAGTAGTACGGGCCAAAAAACCTCTAGCAATGATGATTTCCTTATCTTGTATGTGATAGTCTATATTGATAGGGATGGCTGGATCTGAGATAACTGATAAAACAAAGAATGCTGCAAACCAAAGGTAAAATGTCACCAATCCACTAAATATTTGAAAAATAAGGTGATACCATTTAGCATCTCTTGTTCTATAAAAGATTCTCCAGGGATGGATTAGGAAGGTCAAACAAAGAATGAAAAACCAACTATTCCACAAAATCGGCGTAAAAGATAGTCCAAAAACCAACAACACCAAATGAAGAACCACAAAGGTCAGCAAAGCCAAATAAAGTGTCTTAAACGAAATTAACTTAGTTAGATTTTCTTTTGTCATGATTTTTCCTCTTTTTGTCCTTATATTTCAAAATCACCATCAATATCGCTGGAATGATGAAAAAGATTAGATAGGTAGCAATTGGGAGCCAGATGTAGCGATAATCGATAGATAATAGGGAAGGAATTTTTTTAACATTTCTCCCTTTTACCCCAACAAGTAAGTGTAGGAGAAAAATAGGTCCGTTTATGAATAGAAAAGTTTTTAAGAATCCTTGTACTGAAGCCTTATTGCTAAAACCATCTCTAAAAATACCTTGATAGAATGTGTGAACCAAAAAGACAAAATTCATAATAATTGGCAAGACATAGGACATTTCTTGATATGGTTTCGGGATAAGTGACGTCCCGAATAACACATACATGATACCAAAAATAGATAATAATATTATACCACCATCCATAAAAGAAACAATCTTTGAATGTCTTTCCATCCACAATTGGACGTGAACTATCAAAGAATACTTTATCTGGATTTTTCTCATTTGTCTGTTCTGTTGTTTGATCTTCTTTGGTTTCTTAATCTTTCGTTCCATTTGCGCCTCCTTCTTCTCTTTTCTATCTGTATAATCAAAAGCAGAATGCCCAGCCCCAAGAAAAAAAAGAGATAACTTGCAATAGGGACCCAGACATATGCTGGATCCATAGAAATTATAGGGGGGGAATTCGTTGACTTACGACGTCCTAGCCAATTCAGACCTACCAAGAGATGAAAGGGAAAAAGAAGACCATTGAACCCAATAAATCCCCATGAAAAGTAACGCCATTTCTGAAGTTTATCACTACTAAAACGAAAGACAAGGATATAGGTTGATAAGATCAGAAGGATAAGATTGAAACTTAAGGGGGAAAGATAGTTTATGTTCGGTAATGGGTAACTAATGTAAGATGCGGCAAGAAATGATACAAACATAGATCCAAATAATACACTCGTATCCAAAAGTTGACCAATCCTTCTGTGCCTTTCCATCCAAAGAAAAATCCTCTTAGTCCAAGAAGGCTTTTCTTTTGTCTTGTACTTCATTTGCCTACTCATCTTCATTTGCATCTACTCCTTTTTTTGAGCCTTTAGAGAGAAAGAAGATTGCCAACGTTAACATCAAGACTAGAAGGTAGACGACAATAGGGAACCAGATATAGGAAGACTCCAGTGAAAACAAAGGTGAGAGAACAACTCTTCCTCTTTTTCTGACGCCAATCAGTTGAAAAATAAAGCTAAGGACATTGATATAAATAAAGGGTTCACAAAATCTTTTAAGGGCCCTTTCTTTTTCAGTTTTCACTGACAAAAAGAGAGCATAAAGCCTATTACCCAAGATAAAAAGATTCAATTGCAAGGGAAACAAGAGTTCTCTGTACCGAAAATCAGCTGGAATGCTTTTGTTCTGTGATGTTGTGAATTCTATAACTAGGAACAAGCTGATATAAAAGAACATATCAAGCATAAATTTGATAAATCGATGACCTTGTAACCAAAAACGGACTGAATCTAAGCCTGATGATTTTTTATACTTCGTCTCTTTCAAATTCATAATAACTTCTTTCCATTTAAAATATCTGCTAAAACGTGATTTTTTGTTCATTGAGTAATTTGAAAACAAAATCGCAATTCTACCAGTATTTAAGTCTCAGATTTTGAGGATTTCTTACGTACCATTCTAATTTCAGTGATCGGTTTTCCAAGGTCAAGTATTTTTTCTTGCTCATCAAAAGTAAAACCCATTTTTTGATAGAAAGCAATGGCTCGCTTATTCTCTTTTAATACCCATAAAAATATTTCAGAGAACTGTTCAAGAGTCGTCAGAGCTTCCTTCATTAACTTCCGAGCAATACCTTTTCCGTAATAGTCTTTTAAAACATATAAGGCAATAATTTCACCAGCTCGAATAGTCTCATCACGAAAGTTTCCATAACTGATAAAACCAACTACCTTCATGCCATCCATCGCGATCAATGTATTTTCTGGATATTTTTGACTAAAGAATCGACATCTTTCTAATGTCATCGTCTCCTGAAATGCTGCAGGTAAAAGGGCATCATAAGCCTCTCTCCACGTTTGCCAATGAACGAAGGACTTACCTTCTATCTCTTCAGGAGTTTCCATTACTTTGATAGTAAGATCCATTTATTTTTCTCCATTCTTCTCTCAAAATACCATATTTAATACTATCAAAATATTTGCCTTGGTAATAACGAACTTTTGGAATATGAGCTTCTTTTTTCATTCTTAATTTTTCAGCCAATTTCATCATACCAAAATTTCCTGACCAAGTTGTCAAACCAAGATGCTCCAACTCCAAGTAATCCTGAAATGTCCGATCTATCCACTGTAGCATAGCAGCTTTTCCAATGCCAGAGTTCCAAAACTTGTTATCATAAATACAAATCCCCAATTCCATCCATCTTGTTTGTTTACATACCCAGTAGCGCGAAACAGTCCCAACAAGTTTATCATCAACAAAAATACCAAGGCGATTTGAGTTGTTTAGAGTAGATTCTGATTTTGGTAGTTTAAATTCTTGAAAATTAGGAAAATGCTGATAATCGTCATAATAGGGAGCATCATACTGCTTCCAAATTGGTTTAGATTGTGAATAAGCAATTTCCCACAAAGGCACCAAATCTTCTTCTATTAGTTTTCTTAAATAAACCATACTTTTTCCTAATCCAACGCCTTGACTTCCTCAGCAACTTTTTGCAGATATTTTTGTCTTGTAGAATTTGTATTCACCTCACGCCCTAACTCACCCAAAATTGAAACTTTCTTTGTTTTGATACCGCAATGATTCAGGACAGCATTCTTTAATACTGATATTCCATAACTGTCTGGAATATTGATAGGACCTGAAAATACTTTGTACCACCATGTTGGTGCCATTGATGTTGCGTAAATACTGGCTGTTTTTCCTTTTAGTAACTTTTTAAACTGCTGACCTCTTAAGTAGTTTAAAATAAAACTTCCTTTATTATTGGCAGAGTACGCAATTCCTGGCGTGAAAACACGATCAATCCATCCCTTCAATAAACTAGGCATACTACTCCACCAAATTGGATAAACGAAAATGAAATGATCTGCCCACTGGATTAATTCCTGAGAGCGAAGTATGAAAGAGTCCTCTTCCATCCGTTTTCGATAACCATAACGTAATACGGGATCAAAATCTATCTCATTTAGGTTAATAGATTCAAGCTCATGATGATTTGAGTCAATATTTTCTACAATCGTTTGAAAAATTTCTTGACAGAAACTTCCCTTGTCAGGATGTCCATTGATGACTAAAATTTTCATTCGTTTTCTCCTTCACTAATCCAACGCCTTGACTTCCAACATCATATCACGGATCTGAGCTGCCAGTTCAAAGTCAAGCACTTCGACGGCTTCTTGCATTTGTTTTTCCAGTTTTTTGACGAGTTCTTTGCGCTCTTGTTTATTGAGGCTATTGATATCAACTTCCTTATCCTCTTCCTTGGCAACTGCCTTAGTTACAGCAATCAGGTCACGGATTTCTTTCTTGATTGTCTGTGGTACAATACCATGCTCTTCATTATAGGCCATCTGGATTTTCCGACGACGAGCTGTTTCATCAATGGCACGTTGCATAGATTGAGTCATGGTATCAGCGTACATGATGACATGTCCTTCGCTATTACGAGCAGCACGTCCAATTGTCTGGATTAAGCCACGTTCGTTACGAAGGAAACCTTCCTTATCAGCATCTAGAATAGCTACGAGACTCACCTCAGGAACGTCAATCCCTTCACGGAGGAGATTAATCCCGACCAAGACATCAAAGACACCCAAGCGCAGGTCACGGATAATCTCCGTCCGCTCCAAGGTCTTGATATCCGAGTGCATATACTTGACCTTGATACCCATTTCTTTGAAGTAGTCCGTCAAATCTTCGGCCATTTTCTTGGTCAAGGTGGTGATAAAGGTACGCTCATTTTTTTCAACACGGGCATTGATTTCACCTAAAAGGTCATCAATCTGTCCCATAGTCGGACGAACTTCCACCTCTGGATCTAGAAGACCAGTCGGACGGATGATTTGCTCGATCACTGTCTCGGTCTGTTCATTCTCATAGTCACCAGGTGTCGCTGAAACGTAAACAATCTGATGCACATGGCTTTCAAACTCCTCCCGACGGAGAGGACGGTTGTCCAAAGCAGATGGCAAACGGAACCCGTAATTAACCAGCATTTCCTTACGCGAACGGTCTCCATTGTACATACCCTTGATCTGCCCCATGGTCATGTGACTTTCATCAATCATGATCAAGAAATCATCTGGGAAGAAGTCGAGAAGCGTATAAGGAGGCTCTCCTTCGCTACGACCATCCATGTGGCGTGAATAGTTCTCAACCCCATTTGTATAGCCCATCTCACGTAGCATCTCGATATCATACTCTGTCCGCTGTTTCAAACGCTGGGCTTCTAGCAGTTTTCCTTCCTTTTCAAAGACAGCTAACTGCTCCTCCAACTCTGCCTGAATCTTGGCAATTGCAACTTCCATGTGGTCATCATTGGTCACAAAGTGAGTAGCTGGGAAAATCGCCAAATGATCCACTTCTCCCAATACCTGACCTGTCAAAGCCTCAACCTCACGGATACGGTCAATTTCATCTCCGAAGAATTCTACTCGAAAAGCGTGTTCATCTCGGGACGCTGGGAAAATCTCCACCACATCCCCACGAACGCGAAATCTTCCCCGTTGGAAATCAATATCATTGCGTTCAAACTGTATATCTACCAAGTCATTCAAGAGTTTATCACGCGAAATCTCCAGACCTGGACGGAGACTAACCACGCTATCAGAGTATTCCTTAGGCGAACCTAAACCATAGATACAAGAGACAGAAGCCACAACGATGACATCATTACGCTCTAAAAGGGCTGAAGTCGCTGAGTGGCGAAGCTTATCAATCTCGTCATTGACGGAACTGTCCTTCTCAATGTAGGTATCGCTAGAAGGCACATAGGCTTCTGGCTGGTAATAATCATAGTAGGATACGAAGTACTCAACAGCATTCTCAGGGAAAAATTCCTTAAACTCTCCATAGAGCTGACCAGCTAGGGTTTTGTTATGGGCAATGACCAAAGTTGGTTTATTGACTTTGGAAATGACCTGACTCATGGTATAGGTCTTCCCTGTACCCGTCGCCCCCATCAAAATTTGGGCTTTCTCTCCACCCTCGATATTATCGACCAACTGCTCAATCGCTTGTGGTTGATCTCCTGAAGGTTCATATTTTGATACTAGTTTAAATTTATTATCTGTAATTCGATTAATCATGATTGCCTCATATGCTTTTTTCTATCTTTCTATTTTACCATAAATTTACTTTTCAGACTCCTCTCTAAGTTGATAAGAGTGAGTATTTCATGTTACATTTCCTTACATAAAATCCATAAAATTTGCCTTTTCATTCATTTTCTGATATAATGGAAAAATATTCGGAAAAGGAGACTAAAAATGAAGAAAAAAATACTAGCATGTTTGCTCATTTTATTTCCCATTTTCTCACTAGGTATGGCAAAAGCTGATACTGTTAAGATTGTGTCTGATACAGCTTACGCACCTTTTGAGTTTAAAGATTCAGATCAAACCTATAAAGGGATTGATGTTGATATTATCAATAAAGTCGCAGAAATCAAAGGATGGAACATCCAAATGTCTTATCCTGGCTTTGATGCAGCTGTAAATGCTGTGCAGTCAGGTCAAGCAGATGCTATTATGGCAGGTATGACAAAAACAAAAGAACGTGAAAATGTCTTTACCATGTCTGATACCTATTATGATACAAAAGTTGTCATTGCTACCACAAAGGCAAATAAAATCACCAAATATGAGGAACTTAGCGGGAAAACAGTTGGAGTTAAGAACGGAACTGCCGCTCAACGTTTCCTCGAAAGTATCAAAGATAAATACGGTTTCTCTATTAAAACCTTTGATACTGGTGATTTGATGAATAACAGTCTAAGTGCTGGTGCTGTAAATGCCATCATGGATGATAAACCTGTTATTGAGTATGCGATTAACCAAGGACAAGATCTCAGCATCAATATGGATGGTGAGGCTGTTGGAAGCTTTGCTTTTGGTGTCAAGAAAGGGAGCAAGTATGAACACTTGGTTACCGAGTTTAATGAAGCCCTATCCCAAATGAAGAAGGATGGTAGCTTGGAGCAAATCATCCAAAAATGGACAGTTTCTACAACTACGGCAACCCCGACGACAACTACTGCTGCTGGACAAAAAGCTACTCCAGTGAAAAGCAAGTACATTATTGCCAGCGACTCATCTTTTGCCCCATTCGTCTTTCAAAATTCAAGCAATCAATACACTGGTATTGATATGGATCTCATCAAGGCCATTGCCAAAGACCAAGGTTTTGAAATTGAAATTACCAACCCAGGATTTGACGCAGCAATCAGTGCTGTTCAAGCAGGACAAGCAGATGGTATCATTGCTGGTATGTCTGTAACGGATGCTCGTAAGGAAACCTTCGACTTCTCAGAATCATACTACACAGCAAATACGATTCTCGGTGTGAAAGAATCAAGCACCATCGCTTCTTATGAGGACCTCAAGGATAAAACTGTCGGTGTTAAAAACGGAACCGCTTCTCAAACCTTCCTTACTGAGAATCAAAACAAATACGGCTATAAGATTAAAACCTTCGCAGATGGCGCATCTATGTATGACAGTCTGAATACTGGATCTATCGATGCCGTGATGGATGATGAGCCAGTTCTCAAATATTCTATCAGCCAAGGTCAAAAATTGAAAACACCAATCGCTGGAACTCCAATCGGTGAAACTGCCTTTGCGGTTAAAAAAGGAACAAACCCAGAATTGATCCAGATGTTCAATAACGGACTTGCGAACCTCAAAGCTAACGGAGAATTCCAAAAGATTCTTGACAAGTATCTAGCTAGCGAAACTTCAACTGACTCTACAAGTACAGTTGACGAAACAACTATCTGGGGCTTGCTTCAAAACAACTACAAACAACTTCTTAGTGGACTTGGAATCACTCTTGCTCTAGCTCTTATCTCATTTGCAATTGCCATTGTCATCGGTATTATCTTCGGTATGTTTAGCGTTAGCCCATACAAATCTCTTCGTCTGATTTCTGAGATTTTCGTTGACGTTATCCGTGGTATTCCCTTGATGATTCTTGCAGCCTTCATCTTCTGGGGTATTCCAAACTTCATCGAGTCCATTACAGGCCAACAAAGTCCAATTAACGACTTCGTAGCTGGTACTATCGCCCTCTCACTCAATGCAGCGGCTTATATCGCTGAAATTGTTCGTGGCGGGATTCAAGCTGTTCCAGTTGGGCAAATGGAGGCCAGTCGCAGTCTTGGTATCTCTTATGGAAAAACCATGCGTAAGATTATCTTGCCACAAGCAACTAAATTGATGTTGCCAAACTTTGTCAACCAATTCGTTATTGCTCTTAAAGATACAACCATCGTATCTGCTATCGGTTTGGTGGAACTTTTCCAAACTGGTAAGATCATCATCGCCCGTAACTACCAAAGTTTCAAGATGTATGCAATCCTTGCTATCTTCTATCTTGTAATTATCACGCTTTTGACTAGACTAGCGAAACGCTTAGAAAAGAGGATTCGTTAATGGCAAAATTAAAAATTGATGTAAATGATTTGCATAAGTATTATGGAAAAAACGAAGTTTTAAAAGGCATTACGACTAAATTCTATGAAGGAGATGTTGTCTGTATCATCGGTCCTTCTGGTTCTGGTAAATCCACTTTCCTCCGTAGCCTTAACCTTCTCGAGGAGGTAACGAGTGGCCACATCACAGTAAATGGTTATGATTTGACTGAAAAGTCAACCAATGTCGACCATGTTCGTGAGAACGTAGGAATGGTCTTCCAACACTTCAATCTCTTCCCACACATGTCTGTATTGGACAACATTACTTTTGCTCCAATTGAGCACAAGTTGATGACTAAGGAAGAAGCTGAGAAATTAGGGATGGAGTTGCTAGAAAAGGTTGGACTAGCGGATAAAGCTAATGCCACCCCAGATAGCCTTTCAGGTGGTCAGAAACAGCGTGTAGCTATCGCTCGTGGACTTGCCATGAATCCTGATATCATGCTTTTTGATGAGCCAACTTCCGCTCTTGACCCTGAAATGGTCGGAGATGTACTGAATGTTATGAAGGAATTGGCGGAACAAGGCATGACCATGATTATCGTAACCCATGAGATGGGATTTGCTCGTCAGGTGGCTAACCGTGTTATCTTTACGGCTGATGGTGAATTCCTGGAAGATGGAACTCCAGATCAAATCTTCGACAACCCGCAACACCCTCGTCTAAAAGAGTTCTTGGACAAGGTCTTAAATGTATAAAATAAAACTGTAAGGTTCTCCTTACAGTTTTTTAATTGCGTATTGGATTTTTTGTTTTTTTGAAAATTATGATAAAATAAAAACTATGATAATGAGGAAATCTCATCCCTAGTCCAACTAGGAAAAAATATAGAAATTAGGTAGCTAGATGTCATCAAAGGTTATTGTTACAATTTTCGGTGCGAGTGGAGATTTAGCTAAACGCAAACTCTACCCTTCCCTTTTCAGACTCTATAAATCAGGCAATCTCTCTGAGCATTTTGCTGTTATCGGAACAGCTCGTAGACCTTGGAGTAAAGAATATTTTGAATCTGTAGTTGTCGAGTCCATCCTTGATTTGGCAGATAGTACCGAGCAAGCCCAGGAATTTGCTAGCCACTTCTACTATCAAAGCCATGATGTGAATGATACGGAACATTACATTGCTTTGCGCCAATTACAAGCTGAGCTGAATGAAAAATACCAAGCTGAACACAACAAGCTCTTCTTCTTGTCTATGGCACCTCAGTTCTTCGGAACCATTGCCAAGCACCTCAAATCTGAAAACATTGTTGATGGCAAAGGTTTTGAGCGCTTGATCGTTGAGAAACCATTTGGTACAGACTACGAGACAGCTAGCAAACTCAATGAAGATCTCCTTGCAGCCTTTGATGAAGAGCAAATCTACCGTATTGACCATTACCTAGGTAAAGAGATGATTCAGAGTATCTTTGCTGTTCGTTTTGCCAACATGATTTTTGAGAATGTTTGGAACCGTGAGCACATTGATAATGTACAGATTACCTTTGCAGAACGCTTGGGTGTTGAAGAACGAGGTGGCTACTATGATCAATCTGGTGCCCTTCGTGATATGGTGCAAAACCATACTCTCCAACTTCTCTCTCTTCTAGCCATGGACAAACCAGCTAGCTTTACAAAGGATGAGATTCGTGCTGAAAAGATAAAGGTCTTTAAAAAACTCTATCATCCAACTGAGGAAGAATTGAAAGAACAGTT
Source organism: Streptococcus oralis (assembly GCF_001579525.1). Taxonomy (GTDB): domain Bacteria; phylum Bacillota; class Bacilli; order Lactobacillales; family Streptococcaceae; genus Streptococcus; species Streptococcus oralis_M. The sequence goes on from NZ_KQ970788.1 coordinate 307,200, forward strand.
TATCCGTGGTCAATATCGCTCTGGTAAAATCGATGGCATGAAATACATTTCCTATCGTAGCGAGCCAAACGTCGATCCTGAATCTACAACAGAAACCTTTGCATCTGGTGCCTTCTTTGTAGACAGCGATCGCTTCCGTGGTGTTCCCTTCTTCTTCCGAACAGGGAAACGCCTGACTGAAAAAGGAACTCATGTCAATATCGTCTTTAAGCAAATGGATTCTATCTTCGGAGAACCATTGGCACCAAATATCTTGACCATCTATATCCAACCAACTGAAGGATTCTCTCTCAGCCTAAATGGGAAGCAAGTCGGTGAAGAATTTAACCTAGCACCAAGCTCTCTGGATTACCGTACAGATGCTACTGCTACTGGAGCCTCACCAGACCCATACGAAAAATTAATCTACGATGTCTTGAACAACAACTCTACCAACTTTAGCCACTGGGATGAGGTAAGTGCTTCTTGGAAATTGATTGATCGTATCGAAGAGCTCTGGGCTGAAAATGGTGCTCCACTCTACGATTATAAAGCCGGAAGCATGGGGCCACAAGCTAGCTTTGACTTACTTGAAAAGTATGGAGCCAAATGGACCTGGCAACCAGATATCGCCTATCGTGAAGATGGCCGTTTAGAATAGCAAAAATATCCTGCAAGATTGACTTGCAGGATATTTATTTTGTATTAAATCAAGCCTTCTAAGAGACCCTTCATAAAGTTTTCAGAGTTAAATTCGCCTATATCATCGATTTTTTCACCGAAACCAATCAATTTTACAGGGATATTGAGTTCTTCGCGGATAGCCAGAACAACACCCCCTCGGGCAGTTCCGTCAATTTTTGTCAAGACAATTCCTGTCAATGGTGTTATCTTAGAAAATTCCTTAGCTTGTACCAAGGCATTCTGTCCAGTTGACGCATCAAGGGCAAGGAAGGTTTCATGAGGTGCTTCTGGAACGACACGCTTGATAATACGGCCAATCTTTTCCAACTCGGCCATAAGGTTGTCCTTGTTTTGCAAACGACCTGCTGTATCAATCATGAGAATATCAATCCCTTCGGCTACGGCGCGTTCCATACCATCAAAGACCACACTTGCTGGATCAGCCTTTTCAGGCCCCGTCACAACAGGAACATCCACACGTCGACCCCATTCAGCTAGCTGGGCAACGGCGCCAGCACGGAAGGTATCTGCCGCAACCAGCATGACTTTCTTGCCAGCTTGTTTGTAGCGATGAGCCAATTTCCCGATAGAAGTTGTTTTCCCAACACCATTAACACCAACAAAGAGCATGACTGTCAAACCATCTTGGAAATGGATTTGTTCATCGTAGTTGCCATCCTTCTCATAGAGTTCAACCAATTTCTCGATAATAACACGACGAAGTGCGTCAGGCTTCTTAGCGTTTTCGAGTTTAGCTTCATAGCGTAGTTCTTCTGTTAAGTTTGAAGCGACCTGCACACCGACGTCGCTCATGATGAGCAGTTCTTCCAATTCTTCGAAGAATTCTTCATCGACTGAACGGAAGTTGGCAAAGAAAGCATTCAAACGAGCTCCGAATCCCGTACGGGTTTTCTTGAGACTGCGGTCATATTTTTCCTGAACGGTCTCTTCAACTTGAGGAAGTTCTTCTTCTACTACTTCAGAAGCTAGCTCTTCTTCTGTTTCTCGATTCTCTTCTTCTAGAATTTCTTCCGGCTCTTGGAATTGTTCCAATTCATCAGATTCTAGCTCAACCTCTTCCTGAGCAGTTTCTTCGACTGCCGTTTGGTTTTCTTCAACCTCTTCTGACAAATCAAGATTTTCCAGTGCTTCTTTTACAATATCTTCGATTTTCGGCTCTTCTTTTTTCCCGAATAAACGGTCAAACAATCCCATATTCTAGTTCTCCTTTAGCACGTATTCTTCGATAGCCCATGCAACGGCTTCCTCGTCGTTGGTCATGGGGGTAATGACATTGGCAACTGCCTTAACTGCTGGAACTGCATTTTGCATGGCAACTCCCAGACCTGCCCACTCAATCATGGAAAGGTCATTGGCCTCGTCCCCACAAGCCATGACTTGGCTTTGGTCGATTCCCAAATGTTTAATTAATTTCGCTAATCCTGTTGCCTTATGGACATTTTTCGGCGACCATTCCAATAAGAGTTCACGCGATTTGAAGATTTCATATTGGTCAAACAATTCTGGAGAAATCTGTTGAATCGCTGCATCCAAAGGTTCTTGGGCAAAGGCAGTCACACATTTATTATATGTCATCTGACTAGATAGATCTTCAAAAGCGACAGGTACGAAAGTCAAGGCTGGGTTGAACTTAGCATAGAGACTTTCTTGGTCTGACTGGATTTGATAGACTATTCCTTCTGAAATAGCATCTAACGGTAATCCCAGTTTTTCAGTTTCCTCGTACAAGCGTGCTACATCGTCGATTGAAAAGACGGTTTTATCGAGAATCTCTCCAGTATTTTTCTGTACCAGACCACCATTAAAGGTGATGGTGTACTCATCCTCCTGACCATCAGTCCCTAGCTCATGGAGAAAGAAATCCATAGCCTTCAAAGGACGACCTGTTGTCAGAACGACCTTGATGCCACGATCACGCGCAGCTTTGAGGACCTCCTTGGTACGATCTGTCAGCTTTTTATCCGTTGTCAGCAAAGTACCGTCCAAATCCAGTGCAATCAATTTAATATCTGCCATTATAAGCCCTCCATATAAGTCATCACTGACTGGTCCTTATGGTGGCCAATCACTGCTTCTGCTAATTCTAAAATCTCTGGTCGCGCATTTTCAGGAGCGATTGGATGCCCCACAACCTGCATCATGTGCAGGTCATTGAGATTATCGCCAAACGCCATAACCTGATCCATGGTTAGACCAAGTTTTTTTGCCAGCTCAACAATAGCCACACCCTTATCAACATAGTCCAAGACAATATCGATGGATTCAAAACCTGTGGTCATGGCTTTCACACCTGAAACATTTTCGTTGACCCAGGCCTCACCAACTTCTATCGTTTCTTCTGTAAAGTTGGTGGTGAATTTAAAAATCTCATCCGTGATATCTTCCAAACTCGCTACTTTTTGAATATTTTCATTGTAGTGACGACTAAACATGAGATAGGTCTCATCCACTGTGTCTAATACGTAACAAGCTTTTTTCCCAGTCAAGAGCATTTTTCTTTCATCAAAATAAGGCGATTTCTTTAAAGCTTCAAAAGTGCTCAAGTAAAAATCCCGAGACATAGTAGCCTCATACATATCCTCCCCATGAAACTCAACATAGCTCCCATTTTCAGCTATAAAAATCACTTCGTCACGCACATCCGCAAATAGCTTTTTAAGGGACAAGATACCGCGACCCGAGGCCACTGCAAAATAAATCCCCTTTTCCTTGTAGGAAACAAGCAATTTTTTGAGGCGTTCCATATCAAACCGACCCTCTCCGTCCAGAAAGGTTCCATCCATATCGGTTGCTACAAGTTTAATCATAAAATCCTTCATACTCCAATTGATAAATCTACCTTCTATTATACCATAGATAAGTTTAAAAAGGTCCAGTACGGTAGGATAGCACTACTTTTTCGGAGAATCTTCAAAGGGCCTAAAAATTAGAATCGTAGAACTTTTTTCAGATAGTTTAAAAAGTTTGTATTCCCCTATTCTTTTCTCTATAATGGAGAGAAAGGAGATGACTATGACAGAAATAAAACATGAAATTGATGCAAACTTTGCAGGCCGACTCAATATCCTACGCGCGGGTGTTCTGGGTGCCAATGATGGGATTATTTCCATCGCTGGAGTCGTTATCGGGGTTGCCAGTGCGACAAGCAATATCTGGATTATCTTTTTATCAGGTTTGGCTGCTATCCTCGCTGGTGCTTTTTCTATGGCAGGGGGAGAGTATGTCTCCGTATCCACTCAAAAAGACACGGAAGAAGCCGCTGTTGCCCGAGAACAATTACTCTTGGATAAAGACATCGAATCTGCAAAACAATCCCTCTATGCTGCTTACTTACAAAATGGTGAGTGTGAAACGTCCGCCCAACTTTTGACCAACAAGGCCTTTTTAAAAAATCCACTCAAAGCCTTGGTTGAGGAAAAATACGGTATCGAGTACGAAGAGTTTACCAATCCTTGGCATGCTGCTATCTCTAGCTTTATCGCCTTTGTTCTGGGAAGTCTTCCTCCTATGCTTTCGATCACCGTCTTTCCAAGTGACTATCGCATTCCAGCTACTGTTCTTATCGTAGCCCTTTCCCTTCTTATTACCGGCTATACCAGTGCTAAATTAGGAAAAGCTCCTACGAAAACTGCTATGATCCGTAACCTCTGTATCGGACTTCTGACCATGGGAGTGACTTACCTGTTCGGACAACTCTTCAGCATTTAAGATAAAAGAAATACCTCGATGTTTATCGAGGTATCTTTTTTACATTTGCACAATCTTGCGATAGCTTCTTGAGGTAATCATAAAGATTAAGACATAGACAATGAGGAAGATAGCACAGATGGACAAAGTGACTGTCAACATCATGGTCGCATCTAGCACCCCAATGACTTTTAGGATGAGGCTAAGCATGTGATAAGCAAAAGCAAGGTGTAGGAAGGCAAATAGCAAAGGGAGGAAGAAAACAGTTAGGACCTGTTTGTTAATCGTTTGCTTGATTTGCTTTTGATCGAGTCCAACCTTTTGCAAAATGATGAAACGTTCACGGTCTTCATAGCCTTCAGAGATTTGTTTGTAGTAAATAACCAGGACTGTTCCCACCATAAAGATGATAGAGAGGAAGATACCGATGAAGAAGACACCTCCATAAAGGGCACTTATTTGCGCACTGCTATCAGCTAGATTGCTTCCGAATACATAGCTTCCCTCTTTGTTTAAGTCTCTATTGAAGTTACCAAGGTATTCTGTAAAGTCGTCAGCGAGTTTGAGCTGTTCTTCCTCACTAGCTGTTACATTCATACCACCATAAAGTTGATCAAAGAGAGAGGAATCCGGATATTGATCAATAAAGGCTTGCAGATTAGGGACAACAAGATAATTGTAGTCAGAAGTGAGAATGTTATACTGATTTGGCACATGTTCCAGAATAAAATCATTTTTAATTTCTTCTTTAACAGTGTAGGTCTGGTCATTTAGAGTGAGTTCTTTCTGTCCTTGAAGCACCTTATTCTTGGTAAACAAGCCGACTTCTTTGCCTGAAAGGGAGAGTTTTTGACCAGTCATGTTTTCATAGTCTTTTTGGTCAAAGACCATAAAAATGGTTTTCGGCTGAACGAAGTTATTCCCCTTTGTAAAGATTCGGAGCTTGGTTCCATCTTGGCTCTCAATACCAAAACTGCTGTGACGAAAGACTTCTTTTTTGGTGACAGTTAATCCCTTATCACTAGCATATTGACTCAAAAGTTTATCTAAATCTTCTTTTTCAACATTTCGTCCAGTAATTCCAAAATCATGTGGATTCATGAATTTCTTGAACGTTTCAGAAGCTGAGAAGATACTGGTTGCTGCTGACATGGTTACCA
>NZ_KQ970788.1:312750-327724 GCF_001579525.1 Streptococcus oralis
ACATGGTTACCAAGACCATGGTTGAAAGGATGGCAATCGTAGCCAAACCAACCGCATTTTTCTTCATACGGAAAATGAGATTGGATACGGAAATCATGTTGTTGGGTTGGTAATAGTAACGCTTGTTTTTCTTCAAGATTTGTAGAAATACTGTAATCCCTGCATTAAACAAGAGATAGGTCCCAAAGATTACCAACAAGACTGCCACAAAGAAAATCAGAACAGCATTAAGTGGATTTTCAACTGTAACTGCTAGGTAGTAGCCAGCTCCCATACTAATCAAACCTAGAATGGTCTGAAGGCTTAAGAAACGTCCTTTTTTCTCACCACTGGCCTTCTCACGAGAGAGCTGTAGGGCATTCATGCGTGCAATCCGAAAGGCATTGATAAAAACCAAACCTAGGAAAATAGCTCCAAAGACGATAAGAACTAGGATAAAGACAATTGGTTGGAAAGTCGAAACGAGCTCCACTTTCATCTTCATCAGCTTCAGAAGAAGGGCAAAGATTAGCTTATCAAAGAGGGCTCCTAGGCCGAGACCAGCTGTCAAAGTTAAGGAACCAAAAATAAGAAGCTCTTTAAAAACCATACTGATCAAATGGCGCTTTTCAAGACCCAGCATACCATATACACCTAGCTCCTTGGAGCGGTTCTTCATGACAAAACTATTGGCATAAAGTACAATAATTCCAGAAGCGATGGTAACAACTACCATACCGAGAGCAAGCGTCATAGAGATAGTTTCTCCCCCTCGGATCTTGCCAATATTAGGGTTAAGTGACAAAGAGTAAAAGAGATAGGTGATGGTCACTGCTAAGAGAACAGCTAAGGCAAAGGGATAGTAGAGTTTGCGGTTTTTAATCAAGTTAGATACCGCTAACTTATTGGTTAATCGGAACATACTAATTCACCTCGCTTGCCATAACAGTCAAAGTATCAGAGATTTCTTGGAACATCTGACGCTCTGTCTTGTCTCCACGGTAGATTTGGTTGTAAAGAATGCCGTCCTTGATAAAGAGAACGCGCTTGGCCCTGCTGGCTGCAGCGGTTGAGTGAGTTACCATGAGAATGGTTTGCCCGCGCTCATTGATTTCATCAAAAACATCTAGAAGAGCTGCAGATGACTTGGAGTCAAGGGCTCCTGTTGGCTCATCCGCAAGGAGAATTTCAGGTTCAGTGATGATGGCGCGTGCTACTGCTACCCGCTGCTTTTGACCACCTGAGATCTCGTAAGGGTACTTCTCTTGCAATTGGTTGATGCCCAAATTTTCAGCTGTCACTACCAATTTCTTCATCATCTCTGTGATAGGTTTTCGTGATAACACTAACGGAAGCAAGATATTGTCCTTAACAGACAGGGTATCTAGCAAGTTAAAGTCTTGGAAGACAAATCCCAACTTCTCACGACGGAAACTCGAAGCCTGTGAATTCTTAATAGTGGCTGTGTCTGTTCCATTCAGGTAAACCTGACCACGAGTTGGTTTATCTAGCATAGCTAAAATGTTGAGCAGGGTTGATTTCCCCGAACCAGACTCACCCATGATGGCAACATAGTCACCCTTTTCTACGGTAAAGTGAATATCTTTGAGTGCTTCGACTTGGTTTCCTTGGAAACGTGTTTTATAGATTTTTTGAACGTGTTTTACATCTAAAAGTGTCATGATTTTCTCCTTCTTAATATCCCATCATTTGAAACTGTGCTTGCATCATAGCGCATCCCAGTTGAACACGCTCGATATCTTTTTGACTTGGTTTTCTTGTTTTCTTTTGTAAGATTCTTTTCATGGTTTTGCTCCTTTGTTCTTTATGAGTCTAGTTTATCGCAAAAAAGGGAGGCTTGCCATAACCTAACCTTACAAAAGAGACTTTAATCTTACATTTTTGTAAGATTGAAGAATATCAAGCAATTTCGCTATCAATATTTTACCATAAAAGAAAGGCAAGAAGAAAACCCTTGCGGATGCAAGGGTTAGGATTCACTACTTTTTCTAATTTCTTCAAGAAACAAGGAAATTATCTATAAACTATTTCCAAATCCGACTCACCAAAACCGTCCATCATTGTCATCAATGGCCTCAGCATCCTTACGTTTGCGTGGTCCTGTTCCGTACATTTCTGCTTCAATCTCTTCCTTAGTTGGCAGAATAGAGGCGAGGATGATGTAGATAATCACACCAATCCCAAAATTTGATATGGTAAAAATGGCAAAGAGAAAGCGGACTAGAGTTACATCAAAATTCCATTTGTCTGATAGACCAGCTAAAACTCCCGATACCATACTGTTTCGTTTCATTTTATAAAATTTGTTATTCATGATTTGTTCCTCTTTCGGTATTCTTACAAGTAGTATAGCATGAAACGGGGTCACAAACATCAGTCCTTAGGCCGATTTAGGATGACGAGTTTACCTCGACAAACTCCACAGCGATAGCGTTTGGTATCAATTCTTCTCTTACGCTGATAACTTTGCTGGCAAGATTGACACTGATAGACTAGGTAGGTACTTTGGGCTTTCAAAAGGGGAACAAAGCGCAGTCCATCCACTTCTTTCAAAAGTTCCTTAAAATCTCGGTCCTTGTGGCGATAACCCTTTTTCTGAAAATAAAGGTGATAGTGACAGAGTTCATGGCGCACGATTTTTCGAAAGACTTCCAAACCTAGTTCATTATAAACCTTGGGATTAAAATCCAAATGCCCATCCTTGGGGAAAAATCGCCCACCTGTCGTTCGCAGACGAGAATTCCACTGGGCTTGGTGCGTGAAAGGTCTACCAAAGTCTTCAAGGGAAACAGACTGAACGTACTCAGTCGGTTTCATCTGGAGCTAGGAGCGACAGATTGACTTTTTCACGTTCAGTGTCGATTTTCTTAACCCAAACCGTTACCAAATCTCCGACTGACACCACTTGGCTGGGATGTTTGATAAATTTACGACTCATGTGAGAAATATGAATGAGGCCGTCTTCGTGAATCCCGATATCAACGAATGCACCGAAGTCAACGACATTACGCACCACACCTTCTAGCTTCTGGCCGACTTTTAAGTCTTTGATATCCAGTACATCTTGACGGAGTACAGGTGCATCAAAAGAATCACGGAAATCTCGACCTGGTTTGAGAAGGTCGGAAATGATATCTTTAAGCGTTTCTGGTCCAAGATCCAGTTCTTGCGCCATCTCCTTGACTGATAGGGACTTAAGCTTATTTTTTGCTTCTTCATTCAAGTCCTTGATATCCAAGCGTTTGAAGAGCTCCTTAACCGCAGCATAGTTTTCTGGGTGAACTCCCGTATTATCAAGGATATTGCTACTTTCCGGGATACGGAGGAAACCTGCAGCCTGCTCAAAGGCTTTAGCTCCCAGGCGAGGAACTTTCTTAATTTGAGCGCGTGAAGTGATTTTTCCTTCTTCTTCACGGTATTTGACGATATTTTCAGAGATAGTTTTATTGAATCCAGCTACATGGGAGAGAAGTGCTGGGCTGGCTGTATTGACATTAACGCCAACCTGGTTAACCACCGTATCAACGACAAAGTCCAGACTCTCAGACAGTTTCTTCTGACTAACATCATGCTGGTACTGACCGACACCGATTGACTTGGGATCAATTTTGACCAATTCGGCAAGCGGATCTTGCAAACGTCGAGCGATAGAGATAGCAGAGCGTTTTTCAACAGTTAATTCTGGAAACTCCTGACGAGCAAGTTCGCTGGCAGAGTAGACAGAAGCGCCACTTTCATTGACGATAACATAGCTGACTTCTGGAAAATCTTTCAGAACTTCCGCCACAAAGGCTTCACTCTCACGGCTTGCAGTACCATTTCCGATAGCAATAATTTCTACTCCATATTGACCAATCAAGTCTGCCAAGTCTCGCTTGGCTTCTTCAATCTGACGAGCTGATGCTGGTTTTACTGGATAAATGACTTGGGTTGTCAACATTTTACCTGTTACATCAACGACAGCAAGTTTGGCACCTGTACGAAAGGCAGGGTCAAATCCTAGAACCACGCGCCCTTTTAGCGGAGCAACCAAGAGGAGATTACGCAGGTTATCAGAAAAGAGTTGGATAGCCCCTTCTTCCGCTTTCTCAGTCAATTCTGTCCGAATGCGTCGCTCGATAGCAGGCAAGACCTTTTTCTTAACTGACTGTTGAACAACTTCATCAATATAGGCGTTTCTCACCTTGAAACGAGCAGCAAAGAAAGCTAGGATACGATCCGTTGCATGTTCAAAGCCGACTTTCAAGATGCCTAATTTTTCCCCACGATTGAGGGCTAAGGTTCGATAGCCCTGCATGTTGCCAACTGTCTCTGAAAAATCATAATAAATCTGAAAAACTTGTTTTTCATCAAGACTTTCATCCTTGACCTGCGAAGTGATTTTAGAGTGTCTCAGTACTTCCTGATAGGTCATAGCACGTAGATTGACATCTTCGGATAAGGCTTCTACCAAGATATCAACTGCTCCAGCTAAGGTATCTTGACCAGTCGCAAATCCTTCACAGACAAACTTCTCAGCTTCTTTCTCTAAGCCATCTACATTCTGCAAGATCAAGCGAGCAAGAGGAAAGAGTCCAGCTTCACGAGCAATGGTTGCCTTGGTCCGACGTTTTTCCTTATAAGGAAGATAGAGTTCTTCTACATCTGCTAATTTCTCAGCTGCCAGGATAGCTTCTTCCAATTCCTTGGTTAGTTTGCCTTGTTCTTGAATCTTAGCTAAGACAGCTTCTTTACGATCGTTGAGATTTGTCAGACTTTTATCCAGATCAATAATGGCCTTAATCGCTACCTCATCCAGACTACCAGTCATGTCCTTCCGATAACGTGCGATGAAGGGGATCGTCGCCCCTTCTGCCGTCAAACTTAGAACAGTATCGATTTGCTTTAAGGTTACACCTAAATCTTGGGAGATTTTTTCATATTTTTTATCCATAAACCTATTATACCATAAGGAACAAAGCTTGTTTCACCTTACCTGTTTTTACCTCTTTGATTATCAAAATAAAAATAATCCCTTTTCCTCAAAATAATAGTATAATAGAGGTAACATTTAGAAAAGAGGTAGGCCCATGGCTGTTAAATTTACAAAAACGGATGACTTGGACAAGATGTTTGAAGAATTCGCCAAACTTCCTGACTTAACACAGGTCACTTTCCCAGATGACAAAGGCAAAAAAGAAAAAGTTGAGAAGAAAAAATAGATGACTGTTTTCCAATCTCTTCCTCCTAGCATCTTACAAGCAGGGGCTATTTTTCTCTCCATCATGATTGAAGCCCTTCCTTTTATCCTGATTGGGAGTCTCATTTCGGGGTGGATTGAGGTCTATATCACGCCTGATAAAGTTTATGAGTTTCTTCCTCGCAATCGTTGGGGGAGAATCTTTTTTGGTACCTTCATTGGCTCTCTCTTCCCATCCTGCGAGTGTGGAATCGTTCCCATTATCAATCGTTTTTTGGAAAAGAAAGTCCCCAGCTACACGGCCGTTCCCTTTCTGGTGACTGCTCCCATCATCAATCCCATCGTTCTTTTCGCTACCTATTCTGCCTTTGGTAATTCCTTAAAAATTACCTTCTTGCGAGCTCTGGGAGCCATTGTGATTGCTTTGGCGCTTGGGATTTTCCTAGGATTTTTCTGGAAGAAACCCATTCAAAAAGAAAATCCTATCACTTGTCATGAACATGACTTTTCACACTTGACTCCTGCTAGAAAGGTCTTTCAGGTCTTTATACAAGCTATTGACGAGTTTTTCGATATGGGGCGTTACTTGGTCTTTGGTTGTCTCTTTGCAGCTATCGTCCAGGTCTATGTTCCGACTCGGATCCTGACCTCTATCAGTGCTAGTCCAGTCCTTGCGATTCTCTTGCTCATGTTTCTTGCCTTTCTCCTCTCTCTTTGTAGTGAGGCGGATGCCTTTATCGGTGCTTCTCTCCTCTCGAGCTTTGGTCTAGCACCAGTCCTTGCCTTTCTGGTCATCGGCCCCATGCTTGATATCAAAAATCTCCTAATGATGAAGCACTATCTCAAAGCGCGTTTTATCTGGCAATTCATGGGCATTGTGACAGTACTTGTCTTGCTTTATTCTTACATGATGGGGGTGATGATATGACTCGATTTTTCATTCTACTAGGCTATTTTGTCCTAACTCTGTATCTACAGCTATCTGGCAAGCTTAGCTACTACATCAATCTCCACTATTCCTATCTAGTCTATATCTCTATGGTTCTTTCTCTTCTGTTGGCTCTGGTCCAATTCTACATCTGGATCAAGAAAATCAACTCTCACAGCCATTTAGAAAGTCGTCGAGCTAGACGAATCAGTATCCTTTTACTGTCACTACCTCTCTTGATTGGAGTTGCCTTTCCGACAGTAAGTTTGGACTCGAGAACCGTATCTGCTAAGGGATATCATTTCCCACTTGCTGAAGGAATCAACACAGCCATTCAGGCAAGTGAAGGCACATCCAGTCAATACCTCAAACCCGATACCAGTACCTATTTTTCCAAATCTGCTTATGAAAAGGAAATGAGGGCTACAGCTGATAAATACCTCGCCCAATCAACCATCCAGGTTACAGACGAAAACTATATGGAGGCCATGGAAGTTCTCTATGACTATCCTCAGGAGTTTGAAGGAAAGAAAATCGAGTTTACAGGCTTTGTCTATAACGATCCTAGCCATCCAGATAGCCAGTTCCTCTTTCGCTTTGGAATCATCCACTGCATTGCCGATTCTGGTGTATATGGACTCTTGACCAAGGGAAACTCTCGTCAGTATCCTGACAATACCTGGATCACCGCTAGAGGAACCCTGACTCTCCACTACCATAAAGAACTCAAACAAAAACTCCCAACACTGGAAGTTGAGAGTTTCACAAAAGTAGACAAACCAGAAAATCCTTATGTCTATCGCGTGTTTTAATAAAAAGTAGCCTTTACAGGCTACTTTTTATTATTTAGCAATTTTCTAACCTCTTGAGCACCAATCTGATCGCCTGCCTTTTCAAAAAGAGCAATAGCTTGTAAAAAATTTTCATGTGATTCTTCAGGATTTTGTATCGAACCAATCTCTCCTAAACCTCTATAGGCACAAGCTTGGGCAATTAAATCATCTGTTTGCAAAGCTTGTTTTAAGGACTGTTCCATATACATGAATGCTTCTGCTACTTTCCCTAGCTTTAATCGTAAATAACCTTGCTCATAATTGTTAACAGAAGATTTGAGGGTATCCTCTGTAAAAGCTTCTTCAATGATTTTTTGCTCTCTTTCGATATAGAAAAGGGCTGTTTGAAATTCATTCATTTCACGATAAACCATGGCTAACTGATGATAGCCTATATGTTCATTTTCTGGGTCGCTTTTAGTTCGTGCTAAGTCAATGTAACGCTGATAGATACTTAAGCACTCGTTGTATTTTTGCTCTTCAAGATAAATATACCCCATCAAATTTAACAAACTAAAATCTGTGCAAGTTTCCAATAAAAAATCAGCTTCAACTAATTTTTTAGCCTCATTAATCTTACCCTCAAACAATAAATCCCATGCTTGATTCATACATATCCTCCCGCTTCTTACGTTGTATAGAAAAAAATTGACAAATCGCTATCAGACTCGTATTTTTTCCAAGCTAAACTGAAGCCATAATAATCTTCAAATTCAGGGTGCCAGTCATAATAAAGTGGGACACGACTATACTTTCTCGCTACAACTTCGTCTTCAAATTCTGGAGACTCCCCTGCAGTAATACCAAATTGAAGACCATTTAGTTCCCAAGTATTTCCCCAAACATTTTCATCAGAGAGAACATCGATCCATCTAGAAGCATCAATATCAAAATCTGCACATAATTCCAGTTCATAGAATCTTCTACAATTAATCTCTGAAGGTTTTATATAAAGGGCGCTATCAACTTGGTACTTTTTATCTCTGACTTGAATCTGTGTGATTTTCATTGGAATCGGAACTCCATTTAATTCTAACCAGAAATATCCTAAAGGAGTTTTGATACTATAATATGTTTGCTGAGAGTTGGGGTTAGCGTTTTTAGAGCAAACATCTAGAATTCTTCCTAGCTTTTTTAAATTTCTAAAAACGTTTTTCGAAGTGATTGGGTCGAAATGTGAATACCTACGAATGACACGTTTTAACATTTCAACAGGAAAAGTGATATCCTTTGGTAGGGCATGATACTTCTGTACAACTAAAGCAGTTTTTTCAGTATTTTCCTTCCCGACTGGGACAATAACAGCGTGTCCTATATGGATATTTGGATCATCGCAGATATAGGTATAACCATTCCCTCCCTCCTGAAACTCAACCACAACAAGATTTAACTCTTGATCTGGATCAAAGAGAGGCTCTACCTTTTCTACTTCTTGCCGCTCATAAAAAGTAAAGTAATCTCTATCCCCGTCTTCACCAAAAACCATAAAACTGCCACACTCAGGGCACTTCCACATATAAAATGAGGCCTCTGAAATGTCTTCATAAGAAATTGAATCATTACCATCTTTTTTATTCATGATTTCTACTAAGAACTCATCCGAATAAACTGAATAAGCATTTGGATCAGGCGCTCTATGGTTGTTCATTGCTTGCCCGCATTTACATGTCCATTTACCCATAAAAAACCTCAGTCGTGGCCTAATTCTTCAAGGAAAAATTGATTTAGAGCTTTCCACTCTTTCTTTTCCTCTCTAACACTTTGAACGTATGCATCCAACTCTTGGATGTTAGCTAAAATATAATCTTGAATTGGCATTATCGGATCAATTTCCATACCTTCAGGCTCATTTATCTTAATGTCTAGCAATCTTGAAACATGCTCCTGCATTTGAGACGGAAGTAATTCTTTGACCAAATCATCAAACAAAATCGGTGGAACAGAATGGTATTTTTCAATCCAACGACAGGCCAAAATAGGACGCAGCGCATAGAAATACTTTTTAGGTTTGACCTTGTCTCCTGAAAGATACTTATTCATTTGAGTTCTAGCAGTATTCAAGTAATGATACAGCATTTTTTTCCCAGAAAAATACTGGTTGGCAAGAGGACGCATGCGCTCGATAAAATCCGTTTGTTGATAGACAATTGGTGACTGTAACCATTCAAACAGTGTAGGATTTGACTTATAAAGGAGTTTTAAAGTCTTGTCTAAATCCCAACCACTCACATCCCAAGTATCGTCAATTGGTAGCTCGATAACATCACGCTGTTCATTTAAACGGAGATAAAAATCTTGCTTGTGTTTGTAGATAAACCGTACATCAAAGTCACTATCGGGAGACTCAAAACCCCAAGCACGACTACCAGACTCAATAGCCCATAAGACTCTGACACCATAATCACGCTCAATTTCTGCTAATTTTTCCGGTACCAGAACATTCATTTCTTCTTGCGTTTGCATAATAAAGCCTCGTCTATAATTTGGACATAAATAGTTACTAAAATAGGTAACTAAGAGGACTGAAAGTACATTATATCAAACTTTCAAAACTACTAGAAAAAAACTAATCCTTCTAGTAGTTTTTCAGACGTTTTCTATACCTGATCCCCTTGAATGACAGACTCTCCATCCTTCCAGTTTCGAGCAATCTCTTCGTCTTTCTGGAGTTGATCTACCAGTTCCTCTACGGAGTCAAATTTGACCATATCGCGAACACGGTCCAGCCAGTAGACCATGACTGTCTCACCGTAAATATCGTCTGAAAAGTCGAAAATATTGACTTCAAAACGTGGTTCTTCTCCATCAAAGGTAACATTTTTGCCAACGCTCGCCATGCCACGATATCTCTGACGCTGCACTTCCACATCGACTACGTAAACACCGTCCGCTGGCATATAAGTTCGGTCTCTTAGGACCAGATTTGCTGTTGGATAACCGATCGTACGCCCACGAGCATTTCCATGAACGACCATCCCACGGGTTGGAAGCGGTGTGCCGAGCAGTTGATTGACTTCCCTGACATCTCCATCAAGAATAGCCTGACGAATCCGTGTAGAACTAATCTTGCCCTTTTCGTCTTCGACCGGAGGAACAATGATGATCTCTCCATCAAAATAATCCTTCAGGTCATCCGCAGTTTTCTTATCAGAGCCAAAAGTATAGTCAAATCCTGCTACGATAATAGCTGGTTTTAGAGCTCGAACATAGGTATCAAAGAATTCTTGACCCGTTAAACTAGCAAATTTGCTACTAAAGTCAAGTAAGAAAAGAGCCTCTACCCCATGCCATTTCATCTTGTGCTCCCGTTCCTCATGATTGACGATATGGAGCATAAGCTCAGGTTGGTATGGTTGCAAGGCAAGTTTTGGCGACTCTGTAAAGGTCATTACGACAACTGGCAGATAATCCTTCATCGAAGCCTTGCTGGCCACTTCAAAGAGTTTCTGATGTCCCTTGTGTATGCCATCAAAATAACCTAGTACAAGGACTGTTTTCCCTGGTACTGCAATATCTTTTTCGTTCTTAATAGGTACTGTTGTAATCATGAAACTATTATATCATAGAGAAAGTCTTTTCGCTAAGAGGAAATCCCAAATGTCGTTTTTTGCGCCTGAACTGACCGTAAGAGAAAATTTAGCACTTTAGTTTAAAAAAATAGCACCTCCTAAGAGATGCTATCATTTGGTAACTAGTCTATTGTTTCTTCTAAATCTTTTAACTTAACCGAAACAATCTTAGAAACACCTGATTCTTGCATGGTAACTCCATAGATAGAGTCCGCTGCCGCCATCGTCCCCTTACGGTGGGTTACGACGATAAACTGACTATCCTTGTCAAAGCGGTTGAGGTAATCCCCAAAACGTTTGACATTGGCTTCGTCCAGCGCTGCCTCTACCTCGTCCAAGATAACAAAAGGAATAGTTTTGACTCGAATGATGGAGAACAACAAGGCCAAGGCTGATAGGGCTTTTTCACCACCACTCATAAGATTGAGAGACTGGATTTTCTTACCTGGAGGTTGGACAGAAATCTCCACACCAGCAGTTAAAAGATCGCCCTCAGTCAATATCAAGTCTGCCTGACCACCGCCAAACATCTGTCTAAATGTCACTTTAAAGGACTCACGAATCGCCTCAAAGGTTGATTTGAATCGTTCCTTAACCTCATCATTCATCTCTGTGATGGTCTCAAGGAGTAGGTTTTTCGCAGACAAAATATCATCTCGTTGGCTATTGAGGAAATCCAAACGATTGTGGACTTCTTCGTACTGTTCAATAGCATCCAAATTGACTGGACCGAGTGAGCGAATAGCTTTCTCAAGATCTTTAACCTCTTGCTCTGCCAGAGTGAGATTTTCCAGTTCATGAGCCTTTTCTAGAGCCTCAGTGTAGCTGATCTGGTACTGGTCAGTTAATTGAGCTTGTAGATAGCGCAAGCGTTCGCTGACCTTTTCCTTTTTGGCTTCAGCACGCGTTTGTTTACGAATCCACTCCTCATTCTGCTGACGAGCCTGATCCAAATGGCTGGCAATATCATCCAGCTGGCCTTCGATATCATCCAACTCAAACTGCTTACGAATCAAACCTTGTTGGAGGTTTGTTTTCTGAGTTTTGGCCTCTTCCTCCTGCTGACTTAGCAAATCCGTATCCACTTTCTCAAGATTATCAACCTTTTCTTGGAGAAGGCGCTGAATTTCCTCTTGTTCGATATCCAGATTATCCAGTTCCTTGCCTAAGCGTTCAATATCAGTAACTTCGTACCGCTTCTGTCCTTGCAGTTCGGACTTAAGCAAGCGCGCTTGAGAAATCTGTTCCTGCAAGTTTTGATAGCGTTCTTGAATAGCATTTTTATTAGACTTAATCTCTTCAATCTCAGCTTCCAGATTTTGCTTTTCACTGGCGATAGTAGCGAGACTCTCTTGGCATTTTTCCTTGTCCGCTTGCCAATCTCCCTCAGTAAGGCGATTTAATTCCTCTTCTTGAAGCTTCCAGAGCGTTTCTAACTCTTCGACCTGCTGATTGGTTTGTTGATAGGCGAGGTACAAACCTTGCTCCTGAATACGAGCTTGCTCACCCTGAGACTTGATAGCTTCTAATCTTTCTGCCAATTCCGCCATCTCATCTTGCAAGGTCTTCAAACTCGCTTCTTCTGAACGCAGACTAGCTTCTTCTTCAGCAATTTCTCTTTGTAATTGCTCCAGCTCTGGCTTGATGAAAATACTGTTGTTTTGACGATTGGCACCACCCGCATAGGAACCACCTGTACGCAATTCGGTACCATCAAGCGTCACTATGCGAACCTGATAGCGAACTTGACGAGCTGCGGCACGTGCATGTTCTACAGTATCAAAAATTGCTGTCGTTGCTAGCAAGTTCTTGAAAATAGCTTCTAGTCTCTTGTCAAACGACACCAACTCATCAGCCATACCCAGAAATCCTGGACTTGCAGCGATAGCATCTTGATTCTGACTAGATATTGTACGCGCCTTAATCGTTGTCAAAGGAAGGAAGGTCGCACGACCAGCTCTGTTACGTTTGAGGAAATCAATTGCCTTGGTTGCCGCGTTTTCATCTTCTACGATGATATGCTGACTGCTAGCTCCAAGCGCAATTTCTAGGGCATTTTGATAATGTACATCAAAAGTTAGATGCTCACTGACTGCACCAATAATCCCACCTAAGCGGTCTTTTTCTTGAAGAACACTCTTAACACCCGCATAAAAATTGCTATGATTTCTTAGGATATTTTCCAAACTCTGGGCTCGAGCCTGCTTGTTTTTGAGACTGTCCAGACGGTCAAAGAGTTGGCTCTGCTGGGCTTGGTAAGAAACTTTCTGCTCCTCTTGTTCCTTGGCACTAGCTTGGTAGTCTGCCAATAATTTCTGAACTTTCTCCTTGGCAGTTTCAAGCTCATCCTTTTGCTGACTAGCCTTCTCTTTAGCTGTAGCCAGTTGTTCTTTCAGTTTCTCAAGTTGATCTGCTTGTTTTTGAGACAGCTGACGGCTGTTCTCCAGTTCATTCTCTATGCGGGTCAACTGGTTTGAGACATCCGCTTCTTCTTGTAAAAGAGCCACAAAACGTTCACGCAAGAGCTCGATCATCTGGTCAGGATCGTCAGAAAATGCCAACAACTCTGCTTCTAGGCGATTGAGTTCCTTGTTGTTTGCAGCTAGACTTTTCTCTAACTGTTCCAAGTTCGCTTCTTTTTCAGCCTTTTCCTTACTTAGAGCCTTTCTCTTATCTTCCAGAGTCGCCAAACGGGCTTGCGCTTCTTGTTGATTAAGGGCTACTTGCTCAGATTCCAGTTTGGACAGGGCTAGTTTTCGCTCTAAGTCACTGATCAAACTAGTCAAATCCATTAAGCTTCCTTGGTCTTTAGCCATTTCAGCTTGGAGATCTTGGCGTTTCTTTTTAAGAGTTTGATTTTCTTCCTCTAACTCTTCACGTTTTTGGTAATAACTGGTCAAGAGTTCCTGAACCTGCGTTAGTTCTTCTTCTGTCAGCTCTAGTTCAGCCTTGTTTTCCTTGATTTGGGCAACCAGTACATCCAAATAAATCGTCTTGCGTTGACCATCCAAGTCGAGAAACTTACGAGCATTCTCGGCTTGTTTTGCAAGGGGCTTGATTTGATTGTCCAACTCATAGATAATGTCCTCTAAGCGGTCGAGATTGTCTTGAGTTTGTTGCAGTTTGCTTTCTGTTTCTTTTCGACGAGTCTTGTATTTTAAAACTCCAGCAGCTTCTTCAAAAATAGCACGGCGTTCCTCTGGCTTGGAATTAAATATCTCCTCAACCTTCCCTTGGGAAATGATGGAGAAGGAATCCCTTCCCAAACCTGTATCCAAGAAAAGGTCGTGCACATCACGCAAGCGAACTTTCTTGCCATCAATTCGATACTCGCTATCACCACTACGATAGATATGACGTTCTACCTTAATGATTTGCCCCGCATCCTTGATAAAACCATCTTCATTGTCCAAGGTCACGACAACAGAGGCATAATTGAGCGGTTTGCGACTTTCAGTCCCAGCAAAAATGACATCAGGCATCTTACCTCCACGAAGACTCTTGACACTGGACTCTCCCAAGGCCCATCGCAGACTTTCTGTGATATTTGATTTCCCAGAACCATTGGGCCCAACGACAGCTGTCACACCTTGGTCAAAGACAACCCTGGTCTTGTCAGCAAAAGACTTGAATCCCTGGATCTCAATTTCCTTTAAATACATGAATCAAGCCCTTTCTCAACGGCATTTTTTGCGGCCTCTTGCTCTGCCAATTTTTTAGAACGGCCTTGGCCTTTTCCAATACTCTTGCCCTCAACCAGAACTTCTACATCAAAAACCTTATCATGGGCAGGCCCAGTCTCAGAGGTCACCTGGTAGCGAATATCCACATCTCCATTGACCTGGAGCAGCTCTTGCAGGTGTGTCTTGTAATCCTTAATCATTTCAAAGTCACCTGCTTCAACCTTGGGAATCATGACTTGATAGATAAATTCTTTAACTCTAGCAACATCCTTGTCTAAAAGCAACGCTCCCAGAAAGGCTTCAAAGGCATCTCCAAGAATGGTGTCACGATTGCGCCCACCAGACTTTTCTTCTCCTTTTCCTAGCTTGATAAACTGATCAAACTGGCAATCACGCGCAAAACCAGCCAAACTCTCCTCACGGACAATCATAGCACGGAGTTTGGACAAATCTCCCTCTGGTTTCTTAGGATATTTTTTATAGAGATATTCTGAAATCAATAATTGCAGAACAGCGTCTCCTAAAAATTCCAAGCGCTCATTGTGTGAAATTTTTAAGAGGCGGTGCTCATTGGCATAACTCGTATGAGTAAAGGCCGTTTCTAGTAAGTTTTTATCTGCAAATTCGATCGCAAAACGCTTCTTTAGTACAGTTTGTAATTCTTTCATACCAACCTCTTTCTAACTGATAACAGTCACTTTTATTATATCAAAAAAAGCCCCCTGAGTCACTTTAAAACGGGACTAGAGGGGATTTGAGCATTTTTTAGAATAAAAATTTTT
>NZ_KQ970788.1:328046-388838 GCF_001579525.1 Streptococcus oralis
TATAACAAAAATTTGCTCTAATAACAAGTTTTTTTATGG
Source organism: Streptococcus oralis (assembly GCF_001579525.1). GTDB lineage: Bacteria > Bacillota > Bacilli > Lactobacillales > Streptococcaceae > Streptococcus > Streptococcus oralis_M. Next base: position 328,086 of record NZ_KQ970788.1, read on the forward strand.
GTAGACTAAGCATCCATTAGTGGGATGCATCCCCGTTCCAGATAGAGTTTTTCACGATAACATAATCAACATGTTTAAGGTCAGCAAGCCTGCGTCCACCTGCGTAGGAAATAGCACTTTGCAGGTCCTGCTCCATCTCAGTAAGGGTGTCTTGCAAATGCCCTTTGGCAGGCAGTAAGATGCGTTTACCTTCTACATTTTTATAAGCGCCTTTTTGATACTGTGAAGCTGAACCATAGTATTCTTTGAATTGTTCACCGTCAACTTTAATCGTTTTTCCTGGACTTTCGATGTGTCCTGCAAAAAGGGAACCAATCATGACCATGCTAGCACCGAAACGGATAGACTTGGCAATGTCACCATGGGTACGAATCCCACCATCAGCGATGATTGGTTTGCGCGCAGCCTTAGCACACCAGCGTAGGGCAGCCAACTGCCAACCGCCTGTACCAAAACCAGTCTTGACTTTGGTGATACAAACCTTCCCAGGACCGATTCCAACCTTAGTAGCATCCGCACCGGCATTTTCCAATTCACGCACAGCTTCTGGAGTTCCGACGTTACCAGCGATTACAAAAGTATCAGGTAATTCTTTCTTGATGTGTTGAATCATAGAAATCACGCTATCCGCATGACCATGAGCAATGTCAATCGTGATGTACTCAGGAGCATCAGCCTTGAGCTGGCTAACGAAATCATACTCATAGTCCTTGACACCAACAGAAATGGAAGCAATGAGCCCTTGATCGTGCATACGTTTGATAAAAGGAATGCGCCCCGCTTCATCAAAACGGTGCATAATGTAAAAGTAACCGCCTTTAGCAAGTTGCTCTGCTACGTTCTCATCCAAAATCGTCTGCATATTTGCTGGCACAACAGGTAGTTTAAAAGTGTGTTTTCCAAACGTAATACTTGTATCCGCTTCTGAACGGCTTTTAATGACACATTTATTTGGGATCAACTGAATATCTTCGTAATCAAAAATTGGAAATTCATTTAACATATCGATGTCTCGTTTCTTTTATAATGACCTACCTATGCTTGCGCACCTCTACGCCTTTTTCCGACGTTTCCTTGATTAATTATAAACCAAAGTACAGTTTTTGTCAAATGTTTTCAATAATCAAATTATATTGTTCGGAAATTACTTGTATAAATAGCAAAAAAGCGAAGAGATTACTTTCTCCCCACTTCCTTATCAATATTTCTTTTAAAAATTGCTTCGGAGCTTTCCATCATTTCACAAAATTCATTATAAGATGAAGCATTCTGAGGAATTTGGATAGACCACTTCTTCAATTGAGCTCCATAGCCAGCTAGTTTTCCTATTTCACTATTTACTGACTGCTCCATACTAGGAAAAATCAGTCCAGCTTTCTCAGCTTCTAAAATATAAGAATAGGAAATCAACTGGAACAAGTCCTCGCGATTGATCCCTTTTTCAGTAAACTCCAGTTTTTTATATTTTGCATCTAGAACTATTTTTAACTCTTTATGATAAAAATCTGGAAATACTTTTCTTTCACGATTAGAAAATACTGAAATACCGTCCGTCTTATCCTTATTTCGAGGATGTATGAAATCTTTTGGCAACAGGGTATAAACATACTCTTCCCAAAGCCAGGAAACATCAAAAAGAATACCATGGATTTTTTGCTCTTGATATCCTAACCCATGCTTCTCTCTATTTAGGATCATCAGGCAAAGCTCTTGCAACTTTCTGTACTCTCTGAAGTATGCGTGTCGGATGGATTTCGTTTTATTCATTCTGATAATCTTAGCACGATCAGCGAGTTTATAAGATGGGGTTACTCGCATGATTTCTGCCATATTTTCACGATTACTATCGAGTAGTACTCCAAAACTTTTTTTAATCTTTATGTACTCAATCGTATGCCGAATCAATTGCATGAGTGGATTATCATAGGTGAACTCTCTCGTTGTGTAGGCAACATTTCCCATAAAAGGAACATTTCTCTTAAGATGATTTCCTACATCTAGTACACCTTTTACATGACTGTCGTTATGAGAAAATCTCTGGTATTCCTTATAAAGACCTTTTCTGAGAGCAGCTTGTAAATACTTGGGAAAGAGGTAAATCAAAAGCTGATAGAGTTTATCCTCTAGAGATAGACCAACATCCAAACTAGTCAGATTGATATTGAGAACCTTTTGTAAGAGACAATGCAAAAAGTGGTCGTTATATTTATCAGAAAAACGAGAGGAAATCGTTAATCTTTCCTGACCACACCCCAGAAAGCCAATCACATTTCCTGTCTTGATTTCCTGATTAACTGTTTCCAAAATCTTTTGGTCCCTGTCTAGATCAGGAGAATTCATCAAATCATTTGGGAAAATAAAAATATTGTCCTCTCGAGATAGGTTATCTAGTGTTCTATCAAGGAGCGCTTGACTTAGATTGGGAAATTCTGCGACAAAGTCCTCTTTAGCAATCCTATACTGATTATCAGTTATCCGCATCATTATCACCAGTATATTGCTGATCTGTTTGCTCTTTATTTGTCAGATCAAATGCTTTTTTCAATGTATCCAGAGTTTCAGCCTCCTCATAAGAACCACGTAAGTAATCTTCCAAGAGTGGTTTGAGGTAATCAGACCAGAGTAATTCATAGTCAAAATTTACATCCTTCAACTTAAGGAAATAACTTGGTCCAATATGATAATGACTGTTTAGCTCCTGAACGTTTTCGATAGCAACATTCAAGTTTCTTAAACGAAGTTTTGCTTCTTCTGCATGGATATCTAGTTCTTTATCCAACATAGCAACTTGGCTTTCAGCAGTAACTTCAACAAAACGAAAACGACGACGCATAGCAAAATCAAAGGTATCTACTGAACGGTCAATATCATTCATTGTTCCGATGATGTAGACATTTTCAGGGATATAAAATTTCTCATCCGACTCATGTAAATTAGCATACTGGGTGGAAACACTCCCCTTTTCACCACGATAACCAGGGTCGATAGAGAAAAAGAGTTCCCCAAAAATCTTAGAAATCTCCCCACGATTAATCTCATCGATGATGAAGATAAAATTCTTGTCTGTCTTGATCTCTGTTGGAGAAATATAGTCTTTCAAACCAAATCTTTTCTTTAAAGTTTCAAGGACTTTTTTTCCTTGGTTACGATAATAGGGCTTTTTCAGATATTTTTCATCTTTATACAGTTCATAAACATAAGATTTTGTTAAGACAGTTCCTTTGGCTTTAGTTTCATAATTGATATTAAAATTATTTCGACTATTTACTGTGAGATAGGAAAATTTTGTCAAATATTCTTTTTCATCTCTGCTATTTACATATTCAAGATAAAGATCCCACGCTTCCTCAAAATTATCTTGACCTCCAGTCTTCTGAGCTTCTTTAGCCTTCTGACAGAACTTCTTAAAAATACCGTCCTGCAAGCCAAAGTTAATCTGTCCATCATCCCCCAGAATTGGTCTCAACCCCTCTACAAAATCCGTATAATCATAGGAAGGGTGAAACTGTACAAACTCGGTTTGGTCTTCGTTGCCACCCGTTAATTCTTTAGCAATTTCTTTAGCAAGATAAGTTTTTCCTGTACCAGGAGCACCACGGAGAATGAGGTTTTTGGATGAAAGTAAAATATTCTTATACTCGTTGATATTTTCTGATGCGTTTTTCTCGTTTTGAACATCTGAAATTTCATCTTTTTCAATATTAAAATCCACATATAACTCATCAAGACTTGAATATGGTAATGCAGATACTGTTGTATAGTCCCATTTCTTAGTTCCAAGAGAATTTAACTGGAAATCACCAAATTTACTAATCGGTATGATTTCAAATCGTCTTGGAAATCCTTCAAACTCACTATCTTCAACATATTGATAAGGACCAATTATTTTAGCCAAAAAAGAAGCCCGTAGATTCTTCCTAGGAACTACTACTAAATCTCCTATACTGACACCATGTTGGAGGAGTGCTACTTGATTCTCTTGTTTTCTAGGTCTTTCTTCCCCATTATAAGGATAATTTTTTTCTTCTATATTATCAAATCCGATATATAGAACATTATCCTTAAAAGATTTCTTATGCAATTTTAAGTTAGTAGTTCCGCCAACTGAAATTTTCCAGACTCTTATATTCGACATAAATTCCTCCATTTTCACATTAACATATAATACCTTTTTATATAATAACACTATTAAAGAAACAAAACAAGGAATTAAACAAAAAGCCCAGCGTTAGGAGCTTCAATTTCTCTTAACACTAGACTTCTTTTCAATCTTAATAATACTCGCCTTGGCGGTAGTCCCATGAGTTAAAGGTATCTGACAGGTGCATCATAATTTTATCAATGTCAAGCCCTTTACGGATAACGACTGGTGCTGGTGAGGTTGAACGTGCTCCACCTTGTTCTGGGATGAGTTTGCCGTCCTTATCAACCATAGAGACCATCACACCTTGCTCGTAGCGAGTTTCGATTGTTTTGTCAGGTTGGATGGATGCCACGTAGTCGTCTGCTTCGATGACAAGGTCCACTGCTCCTTCGATACGTTGACCGATACCTTCCACCTTACCACGGTTTCCTTTTCCAGATGGGTTAGCTGATGAGGCGTAGACCATCTTGCCTTCTTCCCAAAGTTTAGCAGCCAATTGTTCACCAGCTTTACCAAACTTGATGACAAAACAGCTAGTACCACGAACGTCTGTCATGAGTTCTTCGCGACCATCACCGTATGCTTTCAATTTCTCAAAGGCTTCTGGTTTCCATGGAAGGATACAACCTAGAAGAATATCTTCGTCCCAATGTTTTTGGTAGAAGGCTTCAATTTCTGGATTGAGTTGTGCTAAAGCGCGTAGCTCGTCCATGCTACCACAAAGTACAACACCTGGTTTGTTACGGTTACGCTCTTTGGCTTCAAATTTGCGTTCAAGACCTGCCTTATCGCTCGTCATGATAATGTAACCAACTTTTGTGGGGCAAACGATACACCCGCCTTCACCTTTTAAAATGTCATAGCCTTCTTGAGAAAGTGTTCCGTTCCATTGAATATGTTTTGTCATAGTTCTATAGTTCCTTTTCTATTTTTCTAATCCTGCCAGTAGGCCGGTCGTTGTTTTTCATAGGCAGCAATCAAATCTTCATACTGCAAGGTAATACCGATATCATCCAAACCATTTAATAGCTTGTGTTTCCATTCGCTATCAATTTCGAAAGTGAATTCTCCAACTGGTGAGATGATTTTTTGTTGTTCCAAGTCCACAGTTACCTGATCACTTGGTTGAAGCTGGGCTAGTTTTTCTCTTACCTCTCTGGGTTGAACAATGGGTAACATGCCATTATTGAGTTCATTATTGTAATGAATGTCACCGAAAGAGCCTGCAATCACGACCTTAAAACCATAGTCGGCTAGAGCCCAAGCTGCGTGTTCTCTCGAAGAACCTGCGCCAAAGTTATCCCCTGAGATAAGAATACTAGCTTTTCGATATTCAGGTCGGTTAAAGACAAAGTCTGGATCCTCAGTGTAGTTATCGTCCAGATAACGCCAAGCATACATGAGGTACTTACCAAAGCCTTTTTTATCAATTAACTTGAGAAACTGCTTGGGAAGGATTTGGTCGGTATCAATGTTATCATTCATAAGAGGAACGGTTGTTCCCGTATAAACTGTAAATTTCTCCATATCCTCTCCTTACTGGGCTTCTGGCATCTGCCGAACATCTACGAAACGCCCTGCAATAGCTGCCGCCGCTGCCATGGCTGGACTGCAGAGATGGGTCTTAGCACCAAATCCCTGTCTGTCTTCAAAGTTGCGGTTACTGGTTGAGGCACAGTGGACACCATCAGGGACCTTGTCAGGATTCATCCCCAGGCACATAGAGCAACCTGGGTCTCTCCATTCAAAGCCAGCATCTAAGAAGACCTTATCCAAGCCCAACTTCTCCGCAGCTCGTTTGACAGGACGAGAACCTGGTACTACGATTGCTGTTAGATTGGGAGCTATTTTCTTTCCTTTAACAAATCGCGCAGCTAGTTGTAAATCGCTGAGACGAGCATTGGTACAAGACCCGATAAAGATATAACCTAGCTCAATGTCCGCTGGCTTTTGACCAGGCTCCAAGTCCATGTAATGATAAGCACGTTCATCGTTCATATCCTTAATTTCTGGGAAGCTACTGTCAAAGTCGACGCCCATAGCAGGATTGGTTCCCCAGGTCACCATAGGAGCCAAGTCTGAGACATCCATCCGTATAACTTTATCATAAACAGCATCATCATCGCTGACCAGGGTTTTCCAATCCGCCACAGCCTCCTCGAAAGCTTTGGGAACGCATTCCCGTCCCTTGAGATAGTCATAGGTGGTCTGATCTGGATTCATGATGCCCATCTTGGAGCCAAACTCGATGGACATATTGCAGATGGTCATTCTCTCTTCCATAGTCAAAGCATCAATCGCTTGCCCACGATATTCCACCACATAGCCAACACCACAGGCAACGCCATACTTGGCAATCAAGGCGAGAATGTAATCCTTGGAATAAACTCCTTTTTGAGGAACACCAGTGAATTCTACCAGCATTTTCTTAGGTTTGACCTGCCAGAGGGTCTGGGTAGCAAAGACATGCTCGACTTCACTGGTCCCAATTCCAAAAGCGATAGCTCCGAAAGCTCCGTGGGTAGCTGTGTGGCTGTCTCCACAGACGATGAATTTTCCTGGTTGGGTCCGTCCTGTTTCTGGACCTACCATGTGAACGATTCCCTGCTTTTCAGAACCGTGGGCAGCATGTTCAATCCCAAACTCCTCAACATTATCAGCGAGCTTATCAATTTGAGCCTTAGAAATAACATCTCGAATATCGTAGATATTAACGGTTGGAACATTATGATCAAAAGTTCCAAATGTCAAGTCTGGCCGTCTCAATCTGCGCCCCGCATCTCGTAATCCTTGAAAAGCTTGGGGACTGGTCACTTCATGAATATAGTGCTGGTCCACATACATGAGTTGGGGTTGTCCTTCTTCTCCTGTGATGACATGGCGGTCCCATAATTTATCAAAAATCGATTTTCCTGTCATCCATTACCTCCAAATAAAATATAAGGCTACTAGTGTGGTCACCATCCCGAGAAACCAAACTGTTTTAAAGTACCATTTTCTAGTCTTATGGTGAAAAATGATTCCTGCCAACCAGGCACCAAAACCACCACAAGTAAGGGCTAAAATGAGTAAGATTTTCTCTGGGACGCGCCAAGCACCTCTTCTTGCCTTGGATTTGTCAATGCCATAAATCAAGAAAATCAGCAAATTCCAAATCAAGAGGGCAAGCGTTATTCCTTCATTTATCTTCATAATCTTTCAATGATAGCTTCCGTCATTTCCCTGGTCGAAGCCTGTCCTCCAATATCTCTTGTTAAAATGCCAGCTGCTAAACTAGCTTCAACAGCACGCTCGATACGCTCTGCATCCTCAAAACGTCCAAAACTATCTCTCAACATCATGGCAACTGACAAAATCATGGAAATAGGATTGGCAATTCCTTGACCTGCAATATCAGGCGCTGAACCGTGAATAGGCTCATAAAGACTTGGCCCCTTTTCAGAATGACTGGCTGATGGCATAACACCAAGAGTGCCTGATAGCACGCTTGATTCATCAGATAAGATATCTCCGAAAAGATTCTCTGTCACGATGACATCAAACTTAGCAGGATTGGTAATCATAAGCATAGCAGCTGAGTCCACCAACTGGTGTTCCAAGGTTACATCTGGGAAATCCTGCGCAACTTCCTCAGCTACTCTCCGCCAAAGTTTTGATGTCGCTAGAACATTTTGCTTATCGATACTAGTAACGATTTTTCTCCGATTTTTTGCAATTTCAAATGCCTTGCAAATAATCCGCTCCACTTCCTCATAGCTATAGTCATTAATATCACGCGCTTTTCGCTCTTTAAGAATATGTTCCCCAAAGTAAATCCCACCTGTCAATTCACGCACAACGACAAAGTCAACACCAGCAATTCGTTCCGATTTGAGAGGTGACAAATGCTTGAGACTCTCAAAGATTTTTACCGGGCGAATATTAGCATAAAGATTGAGTTCCTTACGGAGAGCCAGCAAGCCTTGTTCAGGCCGAATCGCTGCCCCATCATACTGGGGACTACCGATAGCCGCTAGGAGAATAGCATCTGCTTCTCTACATGCCTTGAGGGTTTTATCAGGTAAGGGATGCCCCGCAGCATCAATACCTGCACCTCCAAAGGGACGTTTGTCTATTTCATAGTCAAAACCTGATTTTGAAGCTAGAGCTTCCAGAACCGCTAAACCAGCTTCCATGATTTCTGGACCAATTCCATCCCCTGCTAGAGCTACTATTTTCTTTGTCATAGCCTTCTCCTTTACACACTAGGCATGTCTCGGTAGGAAACGCTACGCCCCATCTCACCTGCATTCTCTTTTTGAACAAAGGTATTGGCATTGATGTAGGCAATAGCCGAAGCTTTTAGTACATCGAAATCAAGACCTGCTGCGTTAAAGATGGTCTCTGTATCTCTGTTTTCAACAGTAACCAAGACTCGAGCTTGGGCATCGATTCCATCTGTCACAGCGTCAATAGTATAGGATACCAAGCGGACAGATTGGTTAAAGAACTTATCGATAGCGTTAAAGATTGCTTCAACAGAACCTTGCCCTGTCGCATTAAATTCGACTTTTTCACCATCCATATTAGCTAGGCTAACGAGCGCTTCAATTTCATTGTCTGCATGGGTTTGAAGTTGTAAATCATCAAAGTGGAAGCCTTCTGGATTTTCAACCATGGTTCCAGCTACCAGAGCTCGAATATCTGCATCCGTGATTTCTTGTTTCTTGTCCGCTAGTGCCTTGAACTTAGCGAAGAGTGGTTTGATATCCTCTTCTGTAAAATCTAGGGCTAATTCTCTTAGTTTTTCAACAAAGGCATGGCGACCAGACAATTTTCCAAGCGGAAGACTATTACTCTTAACACCGACTAATTCAGGTGTAATGATCTCATAAGTGAGAGGATTTTTAAGGACTCCGTCTTGGTGAATTCCAGATTCATGGGAGAAGGCATTACCGCCAACCACAGCCTTGTTTTTAGGAACTGGAATACCTGAGAAGCGAGAAACCATTTCTGACGTATTAATGGTTTCGTTTAGGACAATACTGGTTTCTGCTTGATAGTAATCTTGGCGAATATTGAGAGCCACTGCAATTTCTTCCAAAGCAGCATTCCCAGCTCGCTCGCCAATACCATTGATAGTCCCTTCGACACGTCCTGCACCATTCTTGACAGCAGCAAGGCTATTAGCCACTGCCATTCCAAGGTCATCGTGACAGTGAGGTGAATAGATGATCTGACGATCCGTCTTGACATTCTCAATCAAGTATTTGAAGATAGCTCCGTACTCTTCTGGAGTGGTGAATCCAACCGTGTCAGGGATATTGATATAAGATGCACCTGCATCTACTGCTGTTTGAACGACTTGTAAGAGGAAATCCTTCTCTGTTCTAGTCGCATCCTCAGGAGAGAATTCGACAATTTCAAACTTTGAACGTGCGTAAGAAACATGCTCCTTAATAGCTTCTAAAATCTCTTCCTTGCTCTTATTGAGCTTATACTTACGATGAATCGGACTGGTAGCGATAAAGACATGAACCTGTGGATACTTGGCATCCTTAAGTGCCTCGTAACAAGCATCAATATCAGACTTGACCGAACGTGCTAGACCAGTCACCGCCGTTTTTTTCAAGACTTTAGCAATCTCCTGAACTGCCTTAAATGAGTCTGGGCTTGCAGCCGGAAAACCAGCTTCGATGGCTGAAATGCCCCACTTCTCCAGCTGCCTTGCAATGGCAATTTTTTCCTTGATTGAAAAGTTAACGCCAGGTGTCTGCTCTCCATCTCGAAGGCTGGTATCTAGAAATTCAACTGTTCGCATAAGATTTCCCCTTTTCCAAATGTGGTTTTAAAAAAACATCTCGCTCAGAAACCCAAGCGAGATGTTGATTTACTCCCGCTTGGTAAGCCAAACAGGACTAATGCTTTTGCACTAGCCCGAGTACCTCAACAACAAAGCAAATTGATTAAACTTAGCTGTTTTCATGTTTGACTTTCTCCTTCGTTTGATGTCTTGTTAAGTATTTTAGCATAGGAAGAATCTCATGTCAAGAAAAAATCCATTATTTTCTGAAAATTTCTTCAGTAAAGAATATTTTGCTAATTGAAAGTATTTGAAAACTCAAGTAACTTTCTTTATTTTTTCACGGTTAAGTTCCAACTTCTTTCTATCAATTCCAGTACCATTTCATCTGACAAAGTATCATCAAGTGCCATACTAAGCCAGTAGCGTTTGTTCATATGAAAGGCTGGATAAATGCCCTTTTGTGAAAGAAAATCAGCTACTTGGTCGTGTTTAATATTGACTGCTTCGACTAGCCCTTCTCTACCCTTTTCCAGCTTATCCCATGGGATTCTCATCAAAACGGCATACCACTTTTGATTGTCTTTATGGCGCAATACAGCTGTATCAGGTGATTTTTCCCACAGATACTCCAACTGATTACCATACTTTTCCTGAACCTTATCCATGATACGCTTAGTCTGAGGACAGATAAAATCCTGCACATCAAAACAATCCTTCCGAATCTGGTAGAGAATCTCCAAACAAGCCTCACGGACACTTGCAACAAAGCTTCCTGTCATACTTTCCATATGGACTTGAGGATAGAGGTCACCCGTTTCCTGATCAAAAACCTGAAAGCTCACATTATCAGGAGTGATAGAGACTGTCATGAAAAAGTCACCCTGCAAAATCTGGCAACTATAGGTCCAGATTTCCCCATTTTCTACAAAACCATAGGCATGGGCTTTTTCTTTATTAAACTGATAGGATTTAAAAATTTCAAACATAAGTGAAAACTGCTACCAAAAGCTAGCAGTTCCTTTCTATTTTTTAAAAGACAACCTTAGTTCCATGCAATTGTTTCACACCTAGCTGGTCGATAAAGGTTTGACGGTTATCCAAGTCAATCCCCCCACCTGGTAAGATTTCAATTTTACTTTTTGCATGTTCCAAAATTCTGTGATAGTGTTCAAAACGTTTCTCTAGCGAGTCCCCAGACACACCAGCACGAGTTAAGATACGAGTGACACCAGCTTGGCTGAGCCAGTCAATGGCCTCCAATTGCTCTTCATCACTCAATTCATCAAAGGCCATATGGAAGACAATTTCCATTCCTTTAGATGCGGCAATCAGCTTCTCCAGATTAGCTTTATCCAACTTCTTATCAGCAGTTAATGCTCCAAAAACGACTCCTTGACTTCCAGCCTGCGCAGTCAAACGAATGTCTTCTAGCATGATCGCTATTTCAAAATCAGTATAGACAAAGTCGCCACCACGGGGACGAATCATAGTCATGATGGTCGTATCGTAGTTAGATGCCAGTTCAACCGCTGCCTTGGTCACTCCATAGCTAGGTGTTGTTCCTCCTACTGCTAGATTGTCACAAAGTTCGATTCGACGAGCTCCAGCCTGCATCGCTTTTTCAAGCAAGGTCACATTTTCAGCACAAAATTCGTAAATCATTTGATTCTCCTTGATGTTTTCTTTAAATTTATTATATCATATTATTTTAAATATACTTTCATTTTTATCAAGGCAAATACCTACTATTTTTATCTATTCTTTGTCAGGAATGACTTTAAAGAGATAGTAGGTGATAAAGATAGTCAAGGCTCCCAGACCGATTTTGACTGGCAAAAGAGGGGCAAAATAAATAGAAATCCCCATCAAGATATAGATAGATACGATGATTTTTTTCTTGCGTTCTCGCGCGATTGACTTGGTTTCCCGAAAGTCCGCTACATAAGTCTGATAAAGCTTTGTATGATAAAGCCAGTCTTCAAAACGCTTAGAAGATTTTGAAAAGCAAGCAATAGCTAACAAAAGAAAGGGGGTTGTTGGTAAAAGTGGTAGGACAACTCCAATAACAGCTAAAGCCAGTGAAATAAAGCCAATACAGAGATAAATGATACGCATGATTTCTCCTAGATAAATTACTCTTCCTCTAGTTTCGCACACAAGGGGGAAATTTGTCAAGCTTCAAGTAAAAAGAGCCTGAAATTCATTTTCAGGACTCTGCATTTTATTTAATTTTCTCTTCTTCGTAGTCGCCATTACTACATACAACCTGCTTACCACCACCACGGACTTTTTTCTCCACAAGGAAGTGTCCACATTTTGGACAGTCACGGCCAATTGGTTTGTCCCAGGAAGTAAACTCACATTCTGGATAGCGATTGCAACCATAGAAGATACGATTGCGCTTGGTTTTTCGTTCGATGATTTGACCTTGATTGCATCTTGGACACTCGACTCCAATCTCTTTGACAATCGCTTGTGTATGACGGCAGTCTGGGAAATTGTTACAAGCATAGAATTTACCAAAACGACCGAGCTTAATCACCATCGGACTGCCACAAACCTCACAGTCAAATCCAGCTGGCTCATCCTTGATCTGGATTTTTTCCATTTCAGCTTCAGCCTTGGCTACTTCTTTGGAGAATGGTTTGTAAAACTCATCAATAACCCGTTGCCACTGCTCTTTTCCAACTTCGACATCATCTAGTTTTCCTTCCATCTCAGCTGTGAAGGTAACGTTTACGATATCTGGGAAATATTCAACAATGAGTTTATTGACAATTTCTCCCAACTCTGTTGGTTCAAAACGTTTGGCTGCCAGACGAACGTAGTAGCGTTTTTGGATAGTTTCAATTGTCGGAGCATATGTTGACGGGCGTCCAACTCCATTTTCTTCCAAGGTCTTGATAAGAGTCGCTTCCGAATAGCGAGCTGGCGGTTGAGTGAAATGTTGTTCTGGCTTGCTATTGACCTGCTTGACCACATCTCCAACAGCCATATCTGGCAACATTTTGTTCTTGTCAGAGTCGTTGTAGATAGCAAGATAACCATCAAACTTAACTTGGCTTCCATTTGCCGCAAACTGAACCCCATTTTGAGATAGCTTAACAGCCATGGTATCAAAGATAGCAGCTGTCATCTGGCTAGCCACAAAACGGTTCCAGATAAGGGTATAGAGCTTAAGCTGGTCTTTGTCCAAGTACTTAGCGATGCTTTCAGGTGTGTTAAAGACACTAGATGGACGAATGGCTTCGTGGGCATCCTGAGCACCTGAGGCGTTCTTGACCTTGCTACCATGCTTGGAATACTTGCTACCAAAACGGTCGTTAATGTAGCTTGCCGCTTCATTCTGAGCCACAGGACTGATACGAGTTGAGTCTGTACGCATATAGGTAATCAAACCTTGCACACCTGATCCGATATTGATCCCTTCATAAAGCTGTTGGGCAACCATCATGGTCTTACGAGTACGGAAATTGATTTTGTTAGCCGCATCCATCTGCATGGTTGAAGTCGTATAGGGTAGGGGCGCATTGCGTTTGCGTTCTTTCTTATCTACCTGGTCTACTGTGAAATCTTTGCTAGTCAAATGGGACAAGACTTCTTTAACTTCTTCGTTGGTGGTCAATTTCATCTTTTTGCCATTCATACCATAGAAAGAAGCTTGAAATTGCTTGATTCCCTTCTTAAAGACACCATCAATTGTCCAGTATTCTTCTGGTTGGAAGGCATTGATTTCATTTTCACGGTCAATGATGAGCTTAAGGGCAACTGACTGCACGCGTCCTGCTGATAAGCCCTTCTTGACCTTTTTCCACAAAATTGGCGAAATCGAATAGCCTACCAAGCGGTCCAAGACACGACGAGCTTGTTGAGCGTCGACCAAGTCCATGTCAATCTTGCGAGGCTCTTTAAAGGCATTTTTTACTGCGTCTTTGGTGATTTCATTAAAGACTACACGGTTGGCATCATTCTCATCCAAGTTGAGAATGTGAGCCAAATGCCAGGAAATCGCTTCTCCTTCACGGTCCGGGTCACTCGCCAGAAAGACTTTATTGGCCTTTTTGGCTTCTTTTTTCAGATCATTGATAAGAGGACCTTTTCCTCGGATATTGATATACTGCGGTTCATAGTTATTTTCAATGTCGACTGACATACTGGATTTTTTCAAATCACGGATATGCCCGACACTGGCTAAAACCTTGTAATTTCTGCCTAGGTATTTCTCAATCGTTTTCGCCTTAGCAGGCGACTCCACGATGACTAGATTTTTTTTAACTGTTGATTTTTTCTTCTTTGTTGCCGTAGCCACACTATCACACCTTTTCAAAGTAATAAACTTTATAAAGTGTAAACCATTTTTCTATAGCTGTCAAGACCTAAGTCCTATATATAGAAGAAAAGTTTATCTGTGTGAACAAATTTCTCCTTAAAATTCAAACTCAGCCAGCACATCTTGACCACTGGAAATCAGCTTTGCCCCCTCTTGGATCAGGTGGTGACAGCCATCTGAATGGCCATCTAAAATGTTTCCCGGAATGGCAAAAACATCACGCCCTTCCTCCATAGCACGCTCACAGGTGATGAGACTCCCTGAACGCATCCTTGCCTCTGCTACAATAACGCCACGGCACAGTCCAGCAATGATGCGATTACGAGCTGGAAAGTGAAATTTCAAGGGTTCTTCACCAGGTCCATACTCGCTAAGTACCAAATGGTGATTACCAATGTGTTCTTGCAAACGTTTATTGGCTCGGGGATAAAAAACATCCAATCCTGTTCCAATCACTGCAATTATTCTTCCTCCATTCTGGAGTGCAGCCATATGGGCAGCCGTATCAATCCCTTTGGCTAAACCACTGACCACGATTAACTCGTTTTCCAAACCTTGAATGACTTTCTGGACCGACTTAGCACCTTGGCTGGAACAAGAACGACTCCCCACAACAGCAACCTTTGGAAATTTCAATAAGTCTAGATTTCCTTTGTAAAACAAAAGAGCTGGAGCATCATAAATCTCACTCAGATCCCAAGGATAACAGTCGTCTAGAATCGAGAAGGATGGAAATTTTTGAAACTCCTTCTCCAACTGTGCATCATCAATCTGGAAATAGCGTTCCATAAAGACAGCAGGATTACGGCACCCAGATATTTCAGCAATGTCACCTAGCAAGAGCTCCTGATCAACAGTCTCATCGTATTCAAGAACTGTTAAAATTTGTTGATTACTCAGCCCAGCTTTTCTCAATTTGTAAATCTCATAGTTTGTGATCTTCATATACAACTCCGTTTCTTTTTCTACTCATCTATCTATTCGTAAAAAAAAATAAAAAGAAGACCAAGGATCTTCTTTTTTTCATTTATTCAGCTTTAGTAGTTGACCAGCTACTTTCAACCATCGGTAAGATTGTTTTTAAAGTTTCCCCATCCCCTTCAAGTGAAACATAGCGGATTTTACCATCATTTGATCGGAAAACCCAGGTAACGAGGTATTTCCCTGACTTAGCAATTGCATTGACAACATAGGCTTCATTACCTCCAATGGTTGATTTGGAGCCCCAAACCTTACTAAAATCTGAGCTTTGTTCTTTGGAAGTTAAAATACTAGATGAGACAGTCACAACATCCAGTTTAGCATACTCTTCTTCGCTGATATTAAACTGCTCAGCCTTGAAGGTATTCAGTGTAACAATGTTGATATCTGTTCCATCACAATACTGTATATCATTTCCACCTTCTACTTCATGGAATCGAACCCATGATTTGGGTACCTTGACAAACCCATACTCATTCGAGCCGATGATTTGCGTCTCTTCCTTTTTCGCTTCAGAAGCAGCAGAGCTAGAGCTACTCGTTTCCTGACTGCTAGAAGAATTAACAACCGCAGTCGAACTTTCTTTGGCTGCTGTTTGCGATTTATTGGAGCATGAAGCTAGAAAAACACTAGCAGTAACTACAGTACCTAAAATTAATAATTTTTTCATCCTACCACCTTTCCATCTGCATTATAAGAAAAATAAGGACTTCTGTCAAATTCTAACCTAATCTATTCTGTTAGCTTCCGATTTTATCACTCTCATTTAAAGCAAAAACTCTTGAAAAATCTTCAAGAGTTTTTTTTATTTCTATTCTTCATCCATACTCAAGACGCTAAGGAAGGCTTCTTGTGGGACTTCTACTGATCCGATAGCTTTCATGCGTTTCTTACCAGCTTTTTGTTTTTCAAGGAGTTTGCGTTTACGAGAAACGTCACCACCATAACACTTGGCAAGTACGTTCTTACGAAGGGCCTTGATATCAGTACGAGCCACGATTTTGTGCCCAATAGCTGCTTGAATCGGCACTTCAAATTGTTGACGAGGGATGATTTTCTTGAGCTTATCAACAATGAGTTTCCCACGTTCGTAGGCAAAATCCTTGTGAACGATAAAGCTGAGAGCATCCACCTTGTCCCCATTGAGAAGGATATCCATTTTGACCAGTTTAGATGGGCGGTACTCTGACAATTCGTAGTCAAAGCTTGCATAACCACGCGTCGAAGACTTAAGCTTATCAAAGAAGTCAAAGACGATTTCAGCAAGTGGAATTTGATAGATAACATTGACACGATTATCATCAATATAGTCCATGGTCACAAAGTCTCCACGCTTGCGCTGAGCCAGTTCCATTACTGCTCCGACAAACTCCTGCGGTACCATGATTTGCGCCTTGACATAAGGCTCTTCAATGGTCGCAATCTTGGTTGGGTCTGGAAATTCAGAGGGGTTAGACACATCCATAGACTCACCATCAGTTTGGTTAACCTTATAGATAACAGACGGAGCTGTCATGATAAGGTCAATGTTGAACTCACGCTCCAAACGTTCCTGGATAACATCCATATGGAGAAGTCCAAGGAATCCACAACGGAAACCAAATCCAAGGGCCTGAGATGTTTCTGGTTCAAACTGCAGGCTGGCATCGTTGAGCTGCAATTTTTCAAGGGCTTCACGAAGGTCATTGTACTTGTTGGATTCGATTGGATAAAGACCTGCAAAGACCATAGGATTCATCTGCTTGTAGCCATCTAGCGGTTCTGCTGCAGGATTGCTTGCTAGAGTAACTGTATCACCCACGCGCGTATCTTGAACTGTCTTGATAGAAGCCGCAATATAACCAACGTCACCTGTCGCAAGAAAATCACGACCAACTGCTTTCGGCGTGAAAATACCGACCTCCGTCACATCAAAGGTCTTGCCATTGCTCATGAGCTGAATCTTATCGCCAGGTTTAACCACTCCGTCCATAACACGCACTTGGAGGATAACCCCACGATAAGCATCATAAACTGAGTCAAAAATTAAGGCTTTTAATGGAGCTGAAACATCACCAGTTGGAGCTGGCACTTTTTCAACGATCTGCTCAAGAATCTCTTCAATACCAATACCAGCTTTGGCAGAAGCTAATACTGCTTCACTGGCATCTAGTCCAATAACATCTTCAATCTCTGTACGCACGCGCTCAGGATCAGCTGCCGGTAGGTCAATCTTGTTAATAACAGGAAGAATTTCCAAATCATTGTCCAAGGCTAGATAAACGTTGGCAAGTGTTTGCGCCTCAATCCCTTGGGCCGCATCAACCACCAAAATTGCTCCTTCACAGGCAGCTAACGAACGCGACACTTCATAGGTAAAGTCCACGTGCCCAGGTGTGTCAATCAAGTGGAAAATATAGGTTTCGCCATCTTTTGCAGTGTAATTGAGCTCGATAGCATTGAGTTTAATGGTAATCCCACGTTCACGCTCAAGATCCATACTATCCAGAAGCTGGGCTTGCATTTCACGACTAGAAACGGTCTCCGTCTTTTCCAAAATGCGGTCTGCCAGCGTTGATTTCCCGTGGTCAATATGGGCGATAATAGAGAAGTTTCGAATCTTCTCCTGTCGTTTCTTTAATTCTTCTAAGTTCATGACGCTCTTCCTTTCAGGGTATCTATTAATTATAAATTGTTTTTAACATTTTGACAAGACCATACCCTGCTAGGAGTACTAATCTTCGGCAATAAAACCATCATTTTCGATAAAGTGGTGTTCTGTCATACCTTGGTCTGTAAAGACAATCCCATGCAAGACACCACCATAAACAGCTCCTCCATCCATGCCAATCTTGCCATCTTCTGTTATCCAAAGCTCAGCAGTACCTCGGTCTTGCTTCAGTAAACCATAAACTGGTGTATGCCCAAAGACAATGATTTTCCCAGTATGATTTTCGGCTTCGTGGAATGGCTTTCTGAGCCAGACTTTCTTGTAATCAGTCGTTTCATGCCAATCATCCAAAGTCAAATCAATACCAGCATGCACAAAGATATATTTGTCTGTCTCTACTACAAAAGGCATTTGACGAATAAATTCGACCAAGTCTGCTGCTTCAGTCGCAACACGTTTGGCATCTTCTACCCCATCAACTGGTGCATCCAAGGGACGACCTAAAATAGAGTTAATGGTTGTATCACCACCATTGCGACGATAATGGTCATAGCTTTCTTCTGGGTCATCAAGCCAAGTCAAAAACATATACTCGTGGTTTCCTGATAGACAGATAGCTCCATGATTGTCGACCAAGTCTTTTACCATTTCTAGAACACGGCGACTATCCTCACCACGGTCAATCAAATCCCCTAGAAAAAGCAACTGGGTGTGACCATCCCATGTTTTGAGAAGGTCTTCCAGCATACCTGCTTTTCCATGGACATCTCCAATTACATAATAGTCTGTCATTTATTTCATCCTCGTTTGCAATAATTCTCTGGCTTGGGTAAGGGCAGCTTCGGTTACATTTTCCCCAGCCAACATCTTAGCTACTTCCTCTACTCGCTCTTCTAAAGTCAAGAGTCGAACCGTCGACACTGTAGAGTGCTCATCACTAATCTTCTCAATAAAGAATTGATAATCCGCGATGGCAATCACTTGTGGAAGGTGAGAAATAGCTAAAACCTGACCATGCTGGCCAATCTTATGAATCTTCTGAGCGATGGCTTGGGCTACACGACCTGAAACTCCCGTATCCACCTCATCAAAGACAATACTGGTCTTGCCTTCTTTACGAGAAAAGGCTGACTTGATAGCCAACATGAGACGGGATAATTCCCCACCAGACGCAACCTTAACCAAAGGTTTAAAGTCTTCACCTGGGTTAGTAGAAATGTAAAACTCAACTGCTTCATTTCCTTCACGGCTGAATTTGCTCTTACTAAAGCGAACCTGAAATTGAGCCTTCTCCATATAGAGATCTTGCAGTTCTTGTTTTATCTCTGCTTCAAGCTGCTGGGCCAAATCATGACGAGCAGATGCAAGCTGCCCTGCCAAATCGACAAGATTAACTTCCAATTTCTTGAGCTCTGCTTCCATGTCTTCGGAAGAAAGGTTATTACCTGTCAAGAGATTGTACTCATCCGTAATCTTAGCAAAATAAAGCAAAACGTCGTCCACAGTTCCACCATACTTGCGGGTAATAGTATTCAGAAGGTCTAGGCGATTTTCAACCTGCATGAGGCGATTACCATCAAAATCTAAGTCCTCGATAATATCTTCCAAACGCTTTGTAATATCTTCTAAAACATAGTAGGTCTCTGACAGAGAACTT
This sequence comes from Streptococcus oralis, assembly GCF_001579525.1. Lineage (GTDB taxonomy): Bacteria > Bacillota > Bacilli > Lactobacillales > Streptococcaceae > Streptococcus > Streptococcus oralis_M. The sequence continues at coordinate 347,633 of NZ_KQ970788.1, forward strand.
GAAATTTCACGGTATTCAGGGTCATACTCTTCGACACTTTCCATGTCATTCATGGCTGAACGGACATTAGCAAGACTGGAGAATTCCTCATTGTCCAGCATACTGTAGGCATTGGTTAGCGTATCCGCAATATTTTTATGATTGAGAAGCTTATCTCGTTCTTGGTTGAGAGCCAAGTCTTCACCAGCCTGCAAGTTCGCTGCCTCAATCTCTGCCATTTGAAATTCCAACATCTCAATACGATCCTTGTGTTCCTGCTGGTTTTTCTTAACTTCAAGAACCTGCTTGCGCATTTTGCGATAAGCATCAAAGATCGTCTGATAGGTCTCCTTCAAGTCCAAGAAAGCTGTATCACCAAACTCATCCAACATCTGGATGTGCAGTTGAGGACGCATTAACTCCTCTTGGTCATGCTGGCCATGGATATCCACAAGGTGCTGCCCAATAGCACGCAAGACAGAGAGATTGACCATCTGACCATTCACGCGACTAACACTACGACCATTTTGCAAAATTTCCCGGCGGATGATAATTTCATCACCCATTTCCAAACCTTGCTCATCAAAAAATTCCTGTAAAAGGCGACTATTTTCAACTGAGAAAAGCCCCTCAATCTCTGCTTTTGGCGCACCGTGACGAATAACGTCTGTCGTTGCACGAGCCCCCAACATGAGATTCATAGCGTCGATAATAATAGACTTTCCAGCACCCGTTTCCCCGGTTAAAACAGTCATACCCTTTTCAAAATTGAGGGAAATCGCCTCAATAATGGCAAAGTTTTTTATCGAAATTTCAAGTAACATACTGACCTACCATTTTTTGACTTGTTCAACAATTTCCTCAGCTGCCTCTGCTGTTCTAGCTACAATTAAGATAGAATCATCATCAGCTAGACAGCTAAAAATCTGTTCAGAGAATGCCTCAACCAACTGACTCTTCACAAAAATAGTATTTCCAGGAATGACAGCAAGGTTGATCATATTTCCCATTAACTCAGAACTCACAATGTTGTCCTCAGCCAACTGCAAACTCTTAACGATTGATTTTGGCAACTCATAGATATAAGTATTGTTCTTCAAAGGAATTTTAACAATACCAAGCTCTTTGATGTCCCTTGAGACAGTGGCTTGAGTAGCAGAAATACCTGCTTCCTTCAAATGCTCAACGATTTCTTCCTGAGTCCCGATTTGATAATCCGTAACAAATCTTCTAATTTTTTCAAGTCTCTCTTTTTTATTCATCTTTAAATTCTCTATGTGCTCTCTCTACAACTTTTTCTATTTCAGGGGCAACTTGATTACTTGCTCCCTCTTCCTTTTTCAAATATGCCAGAAATTCGATATTTCCATGTCCACCTTGGATTGGTGAATAGTCTAATCCAAGAACTGAAAAACCTTGTTCAACTGCCATAGTAGTGAAAGATTCAAGGACAGTTTGATGAACCTTGGCATCTCGAATGATTCCATTCTTCCCAATCTGCTCACGACCTGCTTCAAACTGGGGCTTAACCAGAGCTACAATTTGACCTTGATCAGCCAAGACACGGTGCAAAGCAGGCAAAATCAGACTGAGGGAAATGAAACTCACATCAATACTGGCAAAGCTCGGTTCCTGCTCAAAATCAGTCTTTTCAGCGTAACGAAAATTAAACTGCTCCATGCTGACAACCCGCGGGTCTTGGCGTAATTTCCAAGCCAACTGATTGGTGCCAACATCGACTGCAAAGACCAACTCAGCACCATTTTGCAACATGACGTCAGTAAATCCTCCAGTGGAAGCCCCAATATCAATCGTTGTCGCTCCCTCGACTGACAAATCAAAGACCTCCAAGGCCTTCTCTAGTTTTAGACCACCTCGACTGACATACTTGAGTTTTTCACCCTTGAGTTTTAGTTCAGTGTCATCTGGGATTTTCTCTCCTGGTTTGTCAAAGCGTTCTCCATTAAGGACTGCTACGACTAGACCTGCCATTACACCGCGCTTGGCCTGTTCTCGCGTTTCAAACAAGCCCTGTTTATAAGCTAGTACATCCACTCTTTCCTTAGCCATTGATTCTCAAACTTTCTACTACTTTCACAATCGGCTCTGTTTCAAAGCTGACTTGCTGGGCAATTTCTTCTAACTTGGCATTAGCTTGATCCAAGGTTTTGTTACAAAAGGCAATGGCCTCCTCCAAACCCAGCAAGGCTGGATAGGTTGATTTTTCAGCCTGCAAATCCTTTTGTGGAGTCTTGCCGATTTCCTCAAAACTAGCTGTCACATCCAGCACATCATCTCGAACTTGAAAGGCCAGTCCAATCAATTCACCAACTGTTTTCAGTTTTACTTGGATTTCTGGTGCTAATTCAGCTATGATAGCAGCTGCTTGAAAGGGATAAGCTAGCAATTTTCCAGTCTTATTGGCATGAATGGTCTGAAGTTCTTCCAAGGACAAATGCTGGTGTTCGCCCTCCATGTCCAAAACCTGACCTGCTACCATGCCTAGACTTCCTGAAGCAAGGGATAAGTTGGCAATCAAATCCACCTTGATCTGACTTGGCAAATCCGCCTGCGCTATTAAGGCATAGGGATCTAGGAACAAAGCATCTCCTGCCAATATTGCCATCGCTTCGCCAAATTTCTTATGATTGGTTAAACGCCCCCGACGATAATCATCATCATCCATGGCTGGAAGATCATCGTGAATCAAGCTCCCTGTATGAATCATTTCCAAGGCCGCAGCCACCTGCGCGTGTGCTGGTTTAATAGCGACTTGCAAGGCTTCCAGAACCTCTAACAAGAGAAAAGGCCGAATACGCTTGCCCCCAGCATGAATGGAATAGAGAACGGACTCTCGTAGACTAGAAGCAAACTGCTGGTCTCCATAAAAATCTTCCAAAGCAGACTCGACAAGAGCTAATTTTTCTTGCTTCTTCATTCAAAATCACTTTCTGTTCCGTCTTCTTGCATGACCTTAACCAAGGTCTTTTCAGCCTTGTCCAGCGTCGCTTGGAGCTCTTTTGACAAGACCATGCCCTTTTGAAAGGCCGCAATTGCATCTTCTAAAGCAATTTCACCATTTTCCAAACTTTGGACAATGGTCTCTAGTTCTGCTAGATTTTCCTCAAATTTCTTTTGTTTTGACATCTTTAACCTCTAATTCTACTTGACCATCTCGCATCAAAAGCGTCACTTGGTCTTTTTTATTCAACATCTCAACAGAATCGACTACTGACTCTTCTTTTTTGACAATAGCATAACCACGCGCCACTATTCGACTGGTATCCAACATCAGTAGAGCTTCTGAAAGTCTCTTGACTTCAGCAACCTTGGCATCATAAACCAGCGCCATTTGGCTGCGTAGGAGCTTGTCCAACTGACTTAGACAGTCTTGATAACGCTGGATTTTGGTAACAGGTGATAATTGGACTAGTTGATGCGTCCTTGCTTGGACTAGCTGTTTATTATCAGAAATCCGTGTTCGCAAACTTTGTTTTAATCGCAGTTGCAGTTGATCTAACCGCTGTAAATAACCATCATACAAACGCTCTGGCTGTCTAAAGATGACTGACTGACTGCATTTTTTCAGAGCTTCTTTTTTTCTTGACATGACATTCTGAACTGCTGTTGCCATCCGCTTTTCCTGATTTTGCAAATGGGTTAACACATCCAAATTAGTCACAGGCGTTGCCAGTTCAGCTGCAGCTGTTGGCGTTGCAGCACGGCGATCTGCCACAAAATCCGCCAAGGTCACATCTGTTTCATGCCCAACACTAGAAATAACTGGCAAACGAGATTCAAAAATAGCCCGTACCACAATTTCTTCGTTAAAGGCCCAGAGATCCTCGATGGAACCTCCACCACGACCAATGATGAGAACATCTAGGTCCTCACATTGATTGGCACTCGCAATATTTCGAGCAATTTCCTCCGCCGCTCCCTCACCTTGTACCTTGGTCGGATAGAGAAGAATGTCGACACCAGGAAAACGTCTGCTGACGGTCGTGATAATATCTCGAATAACGGCTCCACTGCGACTGGTTACCACACCGATTCGCTTAGCAAACTGGGGAAGAGGTTGCTTGAAACGTTCTTGAAACAGACCTTCTTCCGTCAATTTTTTCTTAAGTTGTTCAAACTGAATCGCAAGCGCCCCGACCCCATCAGGCTCAGCCTTTTCAATGATGATGGAGTAGCTCCCGCTGGGTTCATAGACCTTCACACGCCCAATCACATTGATTTTCATTCCCTCTTCCAAGTCGAAACCTAATTTTTGATAAATCCCAGACCAGATGGTCGCTTGAATGACTGCATGATCATCTTTTAAGGAGAAATATTGGTGAGTAGGTCGTTTACGAAAGTTGGAAACTTGACCAGTTAAATAGACCCGTTCCAAGTAAGGGTCTTTATCGAATTTCATTTTCAGATACTTGGTCAAAGTTGTTACCGATAAATACTTTTCCATCTCCACCTATTATTCATTTTCTTGCTTTTCCATGGGTATTATTATACCAAAAACATGCTTAAAAATCACCTTTTTCCTACTGAAACTAAAGGAAAAATAGAAAAAGGAGGCATTGCCTCCTCATCTGATTATTTGCTGTTTCGTGCTTCTTCCAAAATCTTTGCAATTTTGGTGGTCAAAAGGTCGATAGCAACGGTATTGCTGACCCCTTCAGGAATGACGATATCGGCATACCGTTTGGTCGGCTCGATAAACTGGTGGTACATAGGTTTGACCACACCTAAGTACTGATCAATGACACTGTCAAGGCTACGTCCACGCTCTTCCATATCACGCTTGATCCGACGAATAATACGCACATCATCATCTGTATCCACAAAAATCTTGATATCCATCAAATCGCGCAGACGCTTGTCCTCCAAGACCAGAATCCCCTCAACGATAAAGACATCCTGAGGCTCCTGACGATAGGTCTTGCTGCTTCGTGTATGTTCAGTATAGTCGTAAGTCGGAATGTCCACCGGGCGCCCTGCCAACAATTCCTTAATCTGCTCGATCATCAAGTCTGTATCAAAGGCAAATGGATGGTCGTAGTTGGTTTTGACACGCTCTTCAAAAGTCAAGTGAGACTGATCCTTGTAGTATGAATCATGCTCAATCATGGAAATTTTTTCATCAGGAAAATGAGATAAAATGGCTCTTGAAACACTGGTTTTACCACCACCAGAACCACCTGTCACTCCGATAATGATTGGTCTATTTTGCATGCTATCCTCCGTTTTTTATCCGTCGTCTATTCTATCACATTTTTTACAAAATTTATAGTCTGATTTGGATAGTCTATGGGAAACAAATCCATCCCCACAATCTAGTTAAACTAGACAAAAACCTTCCTTGGTTTGTAGAAATTGCCCCTTTTTTCTAGAATGGCTAGCAATGTATCTCCCTCAAAGGCAGCCAGTTCTTGGTCTGTTTGGTCTAGCTCGATAAAACGACCAAACCGCACTTCTGTAGCCTCTTCTGGAGTTAGGATAACTTTGACAAGGTCCCCTGTTCCAATTTCAAGAGGATGGAGAAAGTCCAGTTGATCAGCCTCCACTTTTGCAGTAATTTCATCCAAGGTAAGAGCATCTTCTAGCTGCAAACCTGCAGCACTGGTTCGAATCAGATGGGACATATGGGCCGCGTAACCCAGCTTCTCTCCCAAATCAACTGACAAGGTACGGATATAAGTTCCCTTACTGCATTTTACACGAAAAGTGAAACTTGCAAGTTCGCCCTCATAAGAAATCGGACTTGTTCGTTCAAATTGATAAATGGTCACCTGACGTTCTGGACGCTCCACTTCCTGACCTGCACGCGCATACTCATAGAGCTTGCGACCATTAACCTTAACAGCCGAATACATAGGTGGAATCTGAGTAATAGGCCCAGTCAGACTCGCAATCGCTTCATCGACAGTGGTTTCATCCAAGGGCGACAAAACAGGTGTCTCTGCGACCACTTCTCCACTGGCATCCTCAGTCGTCGTTGAATAACCAAGAGTGATCTCCCCCTCATAGACCTTACCCTCATCCTGCATGAACTCGACCATGCGGGTCGCCTTGCCCACCGCAATGGGCAAAACACCCACCACATCCGGGTCCAAGGTCCCACCATGACCGATTTTCTTGGTTCCCAAAATCTTACGCAGCTTAAAAACCGCATCATGCGAAGTCATCCCCGCTTCTTTCTTTAAGTTAATAATACCGTTCATATGTTGCTTTCTCACTCCCCCTTCAGCGCTTCAAATTTCGCTTTCATAGTTGGATTTTTTCGGGTCAATTTTTTGACTGAAACATCTTCCAATTTGTTATTAGCGAGGCGGAGTTGGTTTTCGGATGTGGTTAGGAATTTCTTAACCTCTTCCATGCGTTTGATGGCCTTATCAATTTCGTCGATGGCTTTACCAAAGTTAGTTGAAGCTGAATTGTAGTTCTTGGCAAAGGCTAGTTTAAAGGCATCCAAATCTTCCTCAAAGTGAGTGATATCAATGTTTTGTTCACGGACAAGTGCCAACTCTTGCTTATATTTCAAAGAATTAAGCGCAGCATTTCGCAGGAGACCAATCAACTGGATGAAGAACTGAGGACGGACCACATACATCTTTTCATACTCGTGGCTAACGTCAACAATCCCTGTGTTAAAGTAGTCGTTATCTGATTCTAACATAGTCACCAAAACTGCATACTCACAGTTCTTCTCCCGACGGTCCTTGTCCAATTCCTTGTAGAAGTCCGCATTCTTATGCTTCTTCTCTGTTCCGTCTGCTTCATTTTTCATCTCAAACATGATGGAAATGAACTCTAGACCATTTTCATCAAAATCACGGAAGATAAAGTCACCCTTAGAGCCACGCGCAGAGACCTTGTTATCCTTCTCAAAGTAGGCATTTGGAAAGGCAAAACTACGAACCTTGTTAAACTCACTCTCTGCATACTGTTCCAAACTTTCCCCGATAGCTTTTGTGGATTGTTGAGCTTTGAAATTCTTGTAGAATTCGACTTGTTCACTAGCTGCCTTGAGCTGGGCTTCATAGTTTTGTTTAACAGAAGCAAGAGAAAGCTCATTTTCTTTTTCTTGCAAGAGGAGCTGATTTTTAACCTGATCCCGTTCTTTTTCTAAGTCAGAAAGGGTCTTTTGCAGTTGATTTTCATGCTCCAAACGCAAGGTAGCCAATTGGTTTTCCAAGGCCTGTACTTCCTTGTCCTTTGCCAATAAAGCCTGATGACTTGTCTGTTCAACTTCTTTCTTGGCCAACTCTTTCTCTGTATCAAAGTTTTGGATTTGACTCTGCAGTTGCGCAATTTCTTGGTCCTTTTGAGCCAGTTTAGTCTGTTGTTCATTCATAGCCTTCTGCTCAGCCAAGGCCAGCTCCTGCTTCATGCGATCGTGTAATTCCTTATCAAACTCTGTCGTTCTCACTTGAGATATGAGTTCGGCATACTGGCTTTCATTTACTGTAAAGACTTCCCCACAGTTGGGACATTTGATTTCGTTCATAACTTTCCTCTTTCTAGACTTCTGTAACCATTATATCATGCCTGAGGGAAAATCAAAAACAGTGAGTCGAAACCCACTGTTTATCTCTTTTACTTAAATTTTTTCCAAGGCCAAACGCAAGTCTTCAATCAAATCCTCTACATTTTCAAGACCGATCGACAAGCGAATTTGGTTTGGTGTTACACCTGCTGCTTCTAGGTCTTTTTCTGACAACTGACCGTGAGTGGTTGTCGCAGGATGGACAACAAGAGATTTGGCATCTGCTACGTTTGCAAGGTCAGAGAAGATTTCCAGATTATCAATCACCTTGCGAGCTTCTGTCTCTCCACCTTTAACATGGAAGGTAAAGATTGAACCAACACCTTTTGGCAAATATTTCTCAGCCAAGGCATGATAAGGACTGTCAGCTAGTTTTGGATAATTTACCTTCTCTACCTTAGGATGGTTGACAAGGAAATCAACAATTTTCTCTGCATTTTGCACATGACGTTCAACACGAAGAGAGAGAGTTTCAAGCCCTTGGAGCAAGAGAAAGGCATTAAATGGCGACAAGGCAGCACCTGTATCACGGAGCAATTGAACACGAACAGCGATAATAAAGGCTACTGCACCCACATCCCGAGTATAGCTCAAGTTATGGTAGCTCGGATCTTCCTCAACAAATTGAGGGAATTTTCCTGAAGCTTCCCAGTCAAAACGACCGCTATCGACAATCACTCCTCCAATAGTCGTACCATGCCCACCAATAAACTTAGTTGCTGAGTGAATGGCAATATCTACACCGTGAGAGAAGACATTAATCAAATATGGTGTGGCAAAAGTGTTGTCCGAAACGAGAGGAATCTGGTGTTTATGCGCAATCTCAGCCAATTTTTCCAAGTCAGGAATGTTAATCAAGGGATTCCCCAAGGTTTCAATCAAGACAAGCTTGGTATTGTCATTGATAGCTGCTTCCACTTCTTCCAAATTATCCACATCGACAAAGGTAGTTGTGATTCCATAACGAGGAAGGGTTTCCTTCAAGAGGTTGAAGGTCCCACCGTAAATAGTTGACGCAGCCACCACATGGTCACCTGCGTGAGCAAGCGCCAAAATAGTGTAGGTTACAGCAGCCATCCCTGATGCTGTCGCTAGTGCTCCAACACCACCCTCAAGAGCAGCGATTCTTTCTTCAAATGCCGCTGTTGTAGGGTTGGTAATACGAGTATAGATATTCCCTGGTTTTCTCAAGGCAAACAGATCGGCACCTTCTTGCGTGTCATCAAAAACGAAGGATGTTGTTTGATAAATCGGTACTGCACGAGACTTAGTTGCCGGATCAACTACTTGCCCAGCATGTAATTGTAGGGTTTCAAATTTAAAATCACGAGTCATATGACGACCTCCAAATAGCTTCATTAGGGATATTGTATCATCTTGGGCTAGTCTTTTCCAATACCGTTTTTCTATATTTTGATATAAGGAACAACTATGACTAGTCTTACATATCAAACAAAAAAGCACGATTAACTCGTGCCCGTTTTTTAATCGACATAAGTATCTTCGTTTTTATTGAGGAAGGCGTATGGCAAGCCCATCAAGAGACCTCCTCCGATAAAGTTTCCGACAAAGGTTACACCCCAGTGACGAAGAATATTAGGTATGTCAAAATTAGCAATTGAATCTGCTGCAACACTAAACTTAACAATCGCAAAAGAAGCAAAGTTCGCAGCAATGTGTTCGTTTGTTAAGAATACAAACATGTAAATTGCTGACAAAACAAGCCAAAGTTTGGCCCCACCATCTTTCACCAAAACAAATGAAAGAATGGCAATGTTTACAAAGATATTGGCTAAAATACCTTCAAGCAAGACTAACTCATTGGAACGGCCTAACTTCATCTCTACAACTCCTGAAATGAAGCTATCATGTGTTAGATTTGCATAGGCTGCTGAGTGGGCAAAGCCCCAACCTGCTATCAAAGCTCCGATAAGGTTGAACAAGGTACAGTAAAGTAAAATCTCAGCTGTTTTTCTCCAAGAGATTTTTTTCAAGAAACTACCAGCTGTCAAAAACATCATATTCGAAGTTACCAGCTCAGCATTCAAGAAAACAATGTAGGCCAATCCCCAAGCAAAAACAAATGGGAAGAGGAAACGTCCACTACCTGGAGCGATCTTATTAATCAAGTCAGCCCCAACCGCACCCGCAGCCGTACTAAATGTTAGAAAGGCACCTGCAAACATGGAACGAATCGCATACTTAAACTTGCTTTGGCTATAAAGACTTTCTTTCTTCTTGCAAGCAAATTCAATCTTTGAAATAAATTCTGAAGAGACCATAAACAACTCCTAAACTTTTATTTGTGATAATTATAACATAATTCTTGTTTTCTAGAAAGCGTTTTCTGTGAATTTCTAAAATATTTATCTTAAAAATCTATATCGTAAGCATTCCTGTCCTTTTTCATAAGAACTATTTTGATCCTATTTTGTTGACATAAAAAACCAGTGAAATAGCACTTCACTGATTCATTCATTCTTAATAACGTTGTCTATACGGTTGATTAAAGGCCTTCAAAATATCCTCAGAAGTCTCAGAATAAGCTTTTGATTCTTTAAAGATACCTTTGACAATTATACGCTCGGTCGCATTATAATCAACACAGGTAACCAAAGTAATCTCCTTTACGCCATCACGATCTTCAATTTCATCTACACGGTCCGGTGTAACACGTTTAACTTCTGTAATCTCATAAGTATAAACTTTATCCTTATCCGTCAGGTAAATTTTCATACCTGCTTTGGCATTGACCAAAGGTGAGAAGAGCATTTGACTGGCATTTTCAGCAGTAAAGATATGGTGACTGGCTAGAGAATAGTTGCCTTCTCCCATTTTTTGGTCTTGTTTCATGGTCCCTGCTCCGTAGAACAAGTTTACATTATCCAACCCTTTGAAAATAGGGAGGTTAATCTCCACTTCGGGAATAGCAATACCTCCAATAACGGGAAGTTTCTGAGCATCCCATTGTGAAGCCAATACAGCTTCAGATGAAATAGACTTAACAGAGTCAAAATCAAAATTTCCTTCGGTTTTTAGATTTTCATCTATATTTTCCTTAGTGACTTGATTGACTTGGTATTTATTGGTATTCCAGACCAAAAAGAGATCGCGAATCTTTGAATTAAAAATTAAAGCTAGCGATAAAAGAATTAAGAAACCCGCTAAAATATTGATAAATAGATTTCTGCGCTTGTTTTTCTTACTCTTTTTATTTTTCGTTCTTCTATGAGACATTATGCTTCACCTTCTGTTTCAATTTCAGTCCCAACTTCTTCTTTTTCTGCCGCAGCAACCGTTGTAAAGGTCACAATCTTAGCATCCTGATCTAGACGCATCACCTTAACTCCCATAGTTGAGCGTCCAGTTTGTGAAATATTGGCAACATTTGTACGGATCATGACACCTGTATCTGTGATAATCATCAGGTCTTCATCCCCCTTAACAGTGAGGAGACCTGCCAGAGGACCATTCTTCTCAGCAACATTAGCTGTCTTCATCCCTTTACCACCACGGCCTTTGGTAGGGTATTCCGTAGCAAGTGTACGTTTACCATATCCTTTTTCAGTGATGATAAGAACTTCGTCTTGGTTTGTAATCACGCTAGCGCCAACTACTGTGTCACCCTCACGAAGATTGACTCCTCGAACACCTGTCGCGATACGGCTCATGCTACGAACAGCTGATTGATTAAAGCGAACAGCATAACCAAACTTGGTACCAATGATAATATCCGTATCTTCTTCTGTCAGCAAGACATTAATCAATTCGTCTTCATCTTTGAGATTCAAGGCTTTCAGTCCATTTTGACGAATATTAGCGAACTCTTTAACACTGGTTCGTTTCACGACACCGTGACGGGTTGTGAAGAAGAGATAGGCGTCATCACTACGTTCAGACTCAACGTTGATGATGGTCTGAATACTCTCACCTTCGTCCAACTTCAATAGATTGACAACTGGCAAGCCCTTAGCAGTACGACCGTATTCAGGGATTTCATAACCTTTCAGTCGGTATACGCGCCCTTTATTGGTAAAGAAGAGCAGATGATCATGGGTGCTGGTTGAAACCAACTCACGCACAAAGTCATCATCCTTAACTCCCGTACCTTGGACTCCTCGACCACCACGTTTTTGAGCAGTAAACTCACCTTGGTCCAAACGTTTGATATAGCCCTTGTTAGATAGGGTAATCAAGACATCAGTTTCTTCAATCAAATCTTCATCTTCAAGAGTTAAGACTTCACCGACCATCAACTCCGTACGACGTTTGTCACCAAACTTGCGTTTGACTTCGTCCAATTCTTCTTTGATAATTTGAGCCACGCGCTCAGGTTTGGCAAGAATATCAGCCAAATCTGCAATCAAGGCAATTAATTCATCATATTCAGACTGAATCTTATCACGTTCCAATCCTGTCAAACGACGAAGACGCATATCAAGGATGGCTTGAGTTTGACGTTCAGAAAGCTTGAACTTGCTCATCAACTCAGCTTGCGCTTCCGCATCTGTTTCACTGGCACGAATGATACGAATCACTTCATCGATATGGTCAAGTGCAATTAAAAGACCTTCTAAGATGTGCGCACGCGCCTCCGCCTTTTCCTTGTCAAAACGAGTACGGCGAACAACCACTTCTTTTTGGTGCTCGATATAAGCATCCAAAATTTGACGAAGGGACAAGATTTTTGGCACACCATTTTCAATCGCCAACATGTTGAAACCAAAGTTGGTCTGCATCTGGGTCATCTTGAAGAGGTTGTTAAGGATAACGTTGGCAGACGCGTCGCGTTTAACCTCGATTACAAAGCGAACGCCTTCACGGTTGGACTCATCACGTACGGCTGTAATGCCCTCAATTCGTTTTTCCTGAACCAAGCGAACAATATGCTCATGCACCTTGGTTTTATTAACCATATAAGGGAATTCCGTTACAACGATACGCTCACGACCCGTCTTAGTGATTTCAATCTCTGTACGAGAACGAAGGACAATGGAACCTTTACCAGTCTCATAAGCCTTATGAATACCTGATTTCCCCATAACAAGAGCACCAGTCGGAAAATCTGGACCAGGCAAGACTTCCATCAAGTCCTTAGTCGTCACTTCAGGATTATCCATAACCAACTTCACTGCATCAATGGTTTCACCCAAGTTGTGAGGTGGAATATTGGTTGCCATCCCAACGGCGATACCCGTTGCTCCATTGACCAAAAGGTTTGGAAAACGAGCTGGCAAAACCAAGGGTTCACGTTCGTTAGCATCGTAGTTGTCTACGAAATCAACTGTGTTTTTATTGATGTCACGAAGCATTTCAAGAGCAATCTTGCTCATACGTGCCTCAGTGTACCGCTGCGCGGCAGCACCGTCCCCGTCCATAGAACCAAAGTTTCCATGCCCATCAACAAGCATGTAACGGTAGCTCCACCACTGAGCCATACGAACCATGGCTTCGTAAATTGAGGAATCTCCGTGTGGGTGGTATTTACCCATAACATCCCCTGTAATACGGGCTGATTTTTTATGAGGTTTGTCTGGTGTAACACCTAGTTCATTCATTCCGTAAAGAATACGACGGTGAACAGGTTTTAAGCCATCTCGAACATCAGGAAGGGCCCGCGCGACGATAACGCTCATGGCGTAGTCGATAAAGCTGGTCTTCATCTCCTTTGTCAGATTGACATTCACTAAATTTCTATCCTGCATTCATAAATGCCTCATTTCACTATTAGTAATTAGATATATTATACCATAATTTGTCCTTCATTTCAGTCTTTGAAAACCACTAAAACGTTTACATCGATAACCGAATAGAATATTCGTGACAAAGCTTTTTAAAAGTGATAGAATGAAATTGTCTGGGGATTCCCCTAAAAAAAATGAAGGAGATGTTTAGATAATGACTTCAACTAAACAACACAAAAAAGTGATCCTTGTTGGTGACGGTGCAGTAGGTTCATCTTACGCTTTCGCACTTGTTAACCAAGGAATTGCACAAGAGCTTGGAATTATCGAAATTCCACAATTACACGAAAAAGCTGTTGGTGATGCGCTTGACCTTAGCCATGCCCTTGCCTTCACTTCACCTAAAAAAATCTACGCTGCTCAATACTCTGACTGTGCAGACGCTGACCTTGTTGTTATCACTGCAGGTGCTCCTCAAAAACCAGGTGAAACTCGCCTTGACCTTGTAGGTAAAAACTTGGCTATCAACAAATCAATCGTAACACAAGTTGTTGAATCAGGTTTCGATGGTATCTTCCTTGTTGCAGCTAACCCAGTTGACGTTTTGACTTACTCAACTTGGAAATTCTCTGGATTCCCTAAAGAACGTGTTATCGGTTCAGGTACTTCACTTGACTCAGCACGTTTCCGTCAAGCCCTTGCTGAAAAATTGGATGTAGACGCTCGTTCAGTTCACGCTTACATCATGGGTGAACACGGTGACTCAGAATTTGCCGTTTGGTCACACGCTAACATCGCTGGTGTAAACCTTGAAGAATTCCTTAAAGATACTCAAAACGTTCAAGAATCTGAATTGATTGAATTGTTCGAAGGTGTTCGTGACGCTGCCTACACAATCATTAACAAAAAAGGAGCTACATACTACGGTATCGCTGTAGCACTTGCTCGTATCACAAAAGCAATCCTTGATGACGAAAATGCAGTACTTCCACTTTCAGTCTTCCAAGAAGGTCAATACGGTGTTAAGAATGTCTTTATCGGTCAACCAGCTGTTGTTGGTGCACACGGTATCGTTCGTCCAGTAAACATCCCATTGAACGATGCTGAAACTCAAAAAATGCAAGCATCTGCTAAAGAATTGCAAGCTATCATTGATGAAGCATGGAAAAACCCTGAATTCCAAGTTGCTTCTAAAAACTAATGAAAAGAAGGTTCTCAAACATGGGAACCTTTTTCTTTTTGCCCCAAAGCAATAAAAAAAGCCTACTGACCAAGCTAGAAAGCTTGATACAATAGGCTTTTTGAAAATTCATTATTTAACAGCGTCTTTAAGAGCTTTACCAGCTTTGAATGCTGGAACTTTAGAAGCTGCGATTTTGATTTCTTTACCAGTTTGTGGGTTGCGACCTTTACGTGCAGCACGCTCACGAACTTCAAAGTTACCAAAGCCGATCAATTGAACTTTTTCACCAGCTGCAAGGTATTCAGTTACTGCTGCAAATACAGCATCAACTGCTGCTGCTGAATCTTTCTTAGTCAATTCTGTAGCTTCTGCTACTTTAGCGATCAAATCTTGTTTGTTTGCCATGTTAACAAATCCTCCAAATAATTTCTAATTAACAAATATAATCATATCCTAAAATCGGCTATAGGTCAAGTCAAAAACACTATTTTGACCATTTTTCTCTATTTTTTTAGGAATTGTAGCGAATTAGAACCGCCCAAGCATTCTCTCCAGTATGAGTTTGAATAATAGAGCCAGTTTCCAATACAGAGATTGGTTTCTCAACATAAGGTTGCAATAATGCCTTCATCTCATTCGCCAATTCGTTCGTTCCAGCATAGGAAATTCCAATTTCTGCAACTGATTTTTGGGAAAGAGTATTGGTTAATTCCTCAAGCCACTTTTTGAAAGTTTTCGCTCCACGTCCTTTGGCGATTGGTTGGAGTTCGTGGTTTTTCATCTGCATTACTACACGAATATTCAAGAGGGAGCTTAGTAATCCTGTCACACGTCCAATACGACCACCCTTAACTAAGTTTTCTAGCGTCGAAACACCGATATAGAGTTCTGTATGATTTTTGACGTCCTCTACATGAGCTAATATCGTTTCTAAGTCTTTACCCTCTTTAGCAAGTTTTGCGGCTTCAACAACTTGGAACTTCATCGCTTGATCTGTAAAGGAACTATCAATAACCGTTACATCAGCAGTTGAGAGGCTTGCCCCTTGTCGAGCAGCTTCCACAGTTCCAGACAAGGCATGGGACATGTGAATGGCGATAATTTGACTGCCGTCTTTACTTAGTTCTTCAAAGACTTCAGCAAACACTCCCACAGGGGGCTGGCTTGTTTTAGGCAAATTCTTACTTTGTTGCATAAGATGAAGGAATTCTCCCTCTTTCAAATCTGCATCCGAATAAAGCACGCTATCAATCATAACTGATAGAGGGACAACAGTGATATTTAATTCTTTAACTACTTCTGGTTCGATAGTAACAGAAGAGTCCGTTACAATTTTTACTTGTGTCATAATTCAATCTTTCTAGTCTTCTCGATAGGATTGGGATTTTCTCCTTTATTATATCAAAAAAATGATAAAAAATCATAAGCGATCCGATGAAAAGAACTGAATTTTTGGTATAATCTATCTATAGAAAAGTGAGGAACAGCCATGATTCGAAAACTTCAACCGATTATCACTATTATTTTTGGAGCCGCTATCTATGCCTTCGGTCTTACTTACTTTGTTGTTCCTTATCATTTATTTGAGGGAGGGGCGACAGGTATTACCTTGATTACCTACTATCTTTTTAAGATTCCTGTCTCATTGATGAACCTCTTGATTAATATCCCTTTATTTATCCTGGCTTGGAAAATATTTGGACCTAAGACCCTCTACTCTAGCCTTCTAGGATCTATTTCACTTTCCGTTTGGCTAGCAATCTTTGAGCGCATTCCTTTGCACATCGACTTGCAAGGGGATCTCATCATTGTCGCTTTAGTCTCAGGAGTCTTACTGGGGGTTGGTTTAGGAATTATCTTTAATGCTGGTGGAACCACTGGTGGTTCAGATATTGTTGCTCGTATCCTCAACAAATACACCAATATTTCGATTGGTAAATTGCTCTTTGGGATTGACTTTTTTATCCTAATGTTGATTTTGATTATCTTCCAGGATCTTCGTCTAGTTACCTATACCCTCTTGTTTGACTTTATCATCGCTCGTGTTATCGACTTGATAGGCGAAGGAGGTTATGCTGGTAAAGGATTTATGATTATTACCCAATATCCTGATCAATTGGCCAAAGAGATTAACGATGAACTCGGACGTGGCGTTACCTTTATATCTGGTCAAGGCTACTACAGCAAAAAGGACTTAAAAATTATCTACTGTATCGTCGGTCGAAACGAAATCGTTAAAATGAAGGATATGATTCACAAAATTGATCCTCAAGCCTTTATCACCATCACTGAGGCTCATGAAATTCTGGGTGAAGGATTTACTTATGTGAAAGATTAAAAAAGCTGGGAATTCCCAGCTTTTATTCTTCTTCTGCGAGGGTTGAATGGCGGAACCCGTAAGTAAAGTAAATGACTAGACCAACTAGAAGAGCGATGCCAAAGGCAATCCAGGTATCTAGACTATATTGAAGCATAAAGGAAACACAGATAAAAATGGAAAGAATTGGCAAGAGTGGTACCAAAGGAGTTTTAAACTCTCCCTCTTTTGGCATACCCTTATCCTTTCTGAGTTTTATTATTCCGTAGGCTAGCAAAATGAGATAAGCTAGCGTACAAATATTTAAGAAGGCTGCAATACTGGCTAGAGGAAACACTCCTGCAGCAATAGCTGAAGCAACTCCTGTTAAGAGAGTCGCATTTTTAGGAACGCGACTAGTCTTGCTTAATTGTTTGAAACTTTGAGGTAAAAGTCCATCACGAGCTAAGCTATAAATCATCCGAGACAAAGCATAAGTCATGGAGATACATACGGTTATCAGGGTTAGAATGGCTACAAGCGAAACATAATTTGCCGCCCAGCCGATACCTATACTCCGTAATGAAAATGCTACTGCATCGTCCACATTGAGCTTACTGTAGTGAACAATCCCTGTCAATACTAAGGTTACCAAAGCATAGAGAATGGTGACGATTGTCAGAGAAAGCACTATTCCGCGAGGAATATTTTTTTGCGGGCTTTGAATTTCATCAACTGCCATGGAAATAGACTCAAATCCGAGAAAACCAAAGAACATCAAAGATGCACCCGCCATAATCCCAGTACTTCCACCATATAGTTGACCAAAACCGAAGGGAGCAAAATTCGTCCAATTTTCTGGCTTGATGTACCAAATACCAACTAGGATAAATAAGGCGAGAGCTGAGAATTTCAAGACCACTAAAAGCGAATTAAATCTCAAAGCTGCCTTAGAATTTAATAAAACCAATCCCGTTACCAATGTCAGTACTAAAATAGGCAAAAGATCGATATAGGTTCCCTGTTCAGGATTAAAGGTTCCATTTAAGGCTTGGGGCATGGAGATACCATAATTACTGAGCAATCCCTTAAAGTAAGCTGCCCAGCCAGACGCCACACCTGAAACAGCCGTCATGAATTCCATGATGGTCAACCAGCCAGCAATCCAGGCTGGCAATTCTCCTAAAATCGCATAGAGGTAACTATAAGCACCACCAGTTGCAGGCACACGAGAGGCAAATTCTGCGAAGAAGAGGGCTGATAGAGAAACACACAGAGCAGAAATCACAATGGAAATCACTAGTGATGGACCAGCTAGTGTAGCCGCTGCTGTTCCAGTAATGGTGAAAATTCCCGTTCCCACCATGGCACCAATTCCTAGTAAAATCAAATCCCATAATTTCAAATGGCGATGCATCTCTGTCTGTCTCAGACTAACATCCTTGGTTCTAAAAATATTCATATTTTATCTCCACTAAATGTAATTGTTTTATTTTACCATATAAAAGTATTTTTGTGAATATTTATTAGGTTATTTTTTGAAAAAAATTCTGAACAGAAGGGATTCCTGTTCAGAATTTGCATTTTTACCCACTGATTCTTTCAATTTGTTACTTATCAAGCGAGTAGGCTCAACAGTATACTCCATTGAAAGTTTTTTGGGGATTTGAGATTTTTTAAACTTCAAAGTAAGGGAACGGACGGTCACTATCTAAAGGACGATTTGGAACTTCTTGTTCCAAAATAGCGCACCAACCTGATACCAATTCTTCAAAAGTCAGTTGTGCTTCTGGAGAAGCCGTTGTCAGCTTCCGTCCAAACCAAGCCATGGTTGCAGTCTCAAACTGAAGCATGGCGTACTCGATTACTGGTACATTTGCCTCTTCATAATTCTCATTTACTGCACGTGCCACACCTGGTGCTTGTGGAAGGAGTTGATTGCTGATTTTATCAATAACAGTCTCATCCATCTCTCTCCATGAAAGAAGTTGACCATTTACCTGATAAAAGAGCTCAAAGGTTTCTTGATTT
The DNA here is from genome assembly GCF_001579525.1 of Streptococcus oralis. Taxonomy (GTDB): domain Bacteria; phylum Bacillota; class Bacilli; order Lactobacillales; family Streptococcaceae; genus Streptococcus; species Streptococcus oralis_M. The sequence goes on from NZ_KQ970788.1 coordinate 366,352, forward strand.
TCCTTGAAATTAGCAAGAACAAAAGCGCGTTCTACCGACTCAGGACCACCAGCAGCTTTTACAGCATTTATCAAGAGGTTTTGTTCCATTTGTCGCCAATAATCATCTGCTTCTTCTGATAAATCAACTGTAAAAGGTGGAACAATTTCCTCGACAGGAATTTCACCTTTATTCGCTTTTTCAACATTACCAAATAATTTTTTTAAGAATCCCATTTGCTTCTCCTTTTGGGTTTTATCCGACAGATCCTTCCATTTCATAGCTAATCAAGCGGTTCAGCTCAACTGCGTATTCCATTGGAAGTTCTTTTGTGAAGGGTTCTACAAATCCCATGACAATCATCTCAGTTGCTTCAGATTCTGACAGACCACGGCTCATGAGGTAATAGAGTTGTTCTTCTGAAATCTTAGATACCTTGGCTTCGTGCTCAAGTGCAACTTGCGAGTTGTGAATTTCATTAAATGGAATGGTATCTGATGCTGATAAGTCATCCATGATAATGGTATCGCACTCGATGTGAGAAACAGATTTCTTAGAGTTCTTGTTAAAGGTTACTTGTCCACGGTAGTCTACCTTTCCTCCGCCTTTAGCGATGGATTTAGACACGATAGAGGAGCTTGTGTGTGGAGCATTGTGGATCATCTTAGCACCAGTATCTTGGTGTTGCCCTGCATTGGCAAAGGCAATCGAAAGCATAGTCCCACGCGCACCATCTCCATCTAGGTAAACAGATGGATATTTCATAGTTGTTTTGGCACCCAAGTTTCCATCAATCCACTCAACAGTAGCATCTTTTTGAGCCTTAGCACGTTTTGTAACCAAGTTATAGACGTTATCAGACCAGTTTTGGATGGTTGTGTAGCGCATGTAAGCTCCATCCAAAGCAAAGATTTCTACAATAGCGGCGTGCAAGCTGTTGCTTGAATAAGTTGGCGCTGTACATCCTTCTACGTAGTGGACACTTGCTCCCTCATCAACGATGATCAAAGTACGTTCAAACTGTCCAGTATTTTCGTTATTGATACGGAAGTAGGTTTGAAGCGGAATATCTACCTTAACACCTTTTGGCACGTAGATAAAGGTTCCACCTGACCATACTGCTGAGTTGAGGGCAGCCAACTTGTTATCTGTCGGCGGTACCAACTTAGCGAAGTATTGTTTAAACAAGTCTGGGTATTCCTTGAGGGCAGAATCCGTATCTGTAAAGATGATACCTAACTTCTCAAATTCTTCCTTCATGTTGTGGTAAACCACTTCTGACTCATACTGGGCAGAAGCTCCAGCTAGATAAGCACGTTCTGCTTCAGGAATCCCGATACGTTCAAAGGTTTCTTTAATCTTTTCAGGAACATCATCCCAAGAACGGGCTGGTTTATCAGATGGTTTTTGGTAGTAGATCAAGTCATCAAAGTCAATCTCTGACAAGTCTGCTCCCCAAGTTTGCATGGGCATTTTTTTGAAGGTTTCATAAGATTTCAAACGGAATTCCAACATCCACTCAGGTTCTCCCTTAGCAGCTGATAGTTCACGAATGACATCTTCATTCAATCCTTTTCCTGTCGATAGGACAGGCTCTACATCGTCATGGAAACCAAATTTATATTCACCAAGATCAATTGGTTTTGGTTCTACTCTTTCTTCAGCCATAATATCCTTTCTTTCATTCTTTTTTTCTAATGATTTATAAGACAAAAAAAGCTTGTCTTATTTGTTTTCTTGGTCTTCAATTGTTTTTTTAAGGGCATTCCAAGCTAGGGTTGCGCATTTGATTCGTTGAGGGAATTTGGCAACACCTGATAAGAAAGCTGCATCTCCAAGTTGATCTTGGCGATCATCTTTTTGTCCTTGAACCATTTTAGAAAAAATGGTCGCAAGCTCTAGAATTTCTTGTTTGGTCTTGCCTAAAACTGCATCTGTCATCATACTAGCAGAGGCAGTTGAAATCGTGCATCCTGAATTTAGAAAAGCGATATCTTCTAAACGATCATCTGCATCAAACTTAACAGAGAGGTTGATAACATCCCCACAGGTTGGATTATTGAGGCTGATTTGCTCAGCATCTTCCAGCTTCCCTTGGTGATGTGGATTTTTCGAATGGTCTGCCACCACTGCCATATAAAGGCTATCTAGTTTAGAAAGTGCCATTGAAAAACTCCTTTGTCTTTTGTAGGGCATCAACTAGCTTGTCACAATCTGCCTTGGTATTGTAGATATAAAAACTTGCACGAGCTGTTGCTGGGACTTCCAAATACTGAAGCAAAGGTTGGGCGCAATGGTGACCAGCACGAACAGCCACTCCTTCATAATCCAGAGCCGTCGCAAGATCGTGGGGATGAAGAACCCCTAAGTTAAAAGCAATGACACCCGAACGTTGAGCCAAGTCCTGCGAACCATAAATGGTCAAGCCTTCAATGGCCTGCAATTTTGGATAGACGTATGCAATCAATTCCTGTTCATGAGATTCAATGGCATCCATACCAATCTTTTCCAGATAATCCACTGCTGCAGCAAGTCCGATAGCACCTGCCATATTTGGCGTTCCAGCCTCAAATTTCCAAGGCAATTCCTTCCAACTAGCAGATTGCTCATAGACGAAATCAATCATCTCGCCACCAAACTCAACTGGTGACATTTGTTCCAGATACTTTTCTTTACCGTAAAGAACACCAATACCAGTTGGTCCAGCCATCTTGTGACCTGAAAAAGCAAAGAAGTCCACATCCAATTCCTGAACATCAATCTTCATATGAGGTGTAGATTGAGCACCATCCACCACCATGATAGCTCCAACTTGGTGGGCTAATTGAGTGATTTCCTTGATCGGATTGACCACACCAAGAACATTTGAGGCGTGAGCTAGGGAGACGAACTTGACTTTATCAGTCAATTTAGAGCGCAAGTCATCCATATCCAGAGCTCCGTCTTTAAGATAAACATAGACAAGCTCTGCTCCAGTCTTGCGACAGGCTTCCTGCCAAGGAATGATATTAGAATGGTGTTCCATGACAGAAATCAAGACCTGGTCTCCCTCAGTCAGAATCTCCTCAGCAAAGCGTGCCACCCAGTTAAGGCTGGTTGTCGTTCCTCTGGTAAAGAGAACTTCCTTTGTCAAGCCAGCATTGATAAACTTACGAATGGTTTCACGAGCAGCTTCATAAGAAGCTGTTGCTCGCTCAGCCAAGGTATGAACACCACGGTGAACATTGGCATTGTCCTGCTCATAGTAGTGGTTGATTGTTTCCAGAACTGCTAGTGGTTTTTGTGTCGTCGCAGCATTGTCCAGATAGACCAGAGGTTCATCGTTGACAATCTGGTCTAAAATTGGAAAATCCTTGCGAATCGCTTCTACATCTAACATAGGCTTCCCCTTAGCGTTTTGACAATTTTTCTTCGATCGTTGCAATCATTTCGTCACGAACTTCCTTAACTGGAATCTCAACGATAACCGAACCAAGGAAACCACGGACAACCAAACGCTCAGCAGTTGCTTTGTCCAAGCCACGGCTCATGAGATAGTACATATCTTCTGGATCCACCTGACCGATAGAAGCCGCGTGACCTGCAGTTACGTCATTTTCATCAATCAAAAGAATTGGGTTGGCATCTGAACGTGCTTGGTCCGAAAGCATAAGAACACGACTCTCTTGTTGCGCATCGGCTCCCTTGGCACCTTTGATAATGTGTCCAATACCGTTGAAAGTTAAAGTTGCTTTTTCAAGAATAACCCCATGTTGGAGGATATTTCCGATAGAGTTGCAACCATAGTTGGTTACACGAGTGTCAATCCCTTGCACCTGACGGCCACTTGAAAGAGCTACGACTTTAAGGTCAGCATGGCTACCATTTCCAATCAAGTCGCTATCAAAGTCCGCAACGACATTTCCTTCGTTCATGACACCGATTGCCCAGTCAATGCTGGCATCGTTGCCCAACTTACCACGACGGCTAATGTAGGCCGTGACATTGTCACCAAGACGGTCAATAGCCGCAAATTTTACTTGCGCACCAGAACGAGCAATCACTTCGACTGTGATATTGGCAGTTGCTTTAGCACTACCTTCGCCACGTGATTCTAAACGCTCCAGATAACTAATCTTAGAATTTTTACCAGCGATGATAAGGATATGCTTGTTAAATGGCACATCGCTATCGCTGTCTTGGTAGAAAATTCCTTCGATTGGTTCAGCAACCTCAACATTATCAGGAATGTAGAGAACAGCACCACTGTTAAAATAAGCTGTCTGGTAGGCTGCCAACTTGTCATCGTCATACTTAACAGATGACATGAAGAATTCCTCGATCAGCTCTGGAATTTCTTCTAAAGCTGAGTGAAAGTCTGTAAAGACTACTCCTTGTTCAGCCAATTCAACTGGTGTTTGCTCAAAAACAGTCTGCGTTCCTACTTGCACCAACTTCAAGTGATTGTCTAGAGCTGTAAAATCTGGAACATTTGCTGACGGTTCACTTTCTGTGATGGTTCCATCTCCCAGATTCCAACGGTGAAATTTGACACGCTCAATGACTGGTAATTCCAAACTCTCAATCTTATCAAAAGCTTTTTGACGGAGGTCAGCCAACCAGCTTGGTTCAGCGTGCATTTCTGAAAAAAGTTTAATATTCTCTTTAGTCATTTACTTCTCCTAAAAGATACGAGGGAATTACAATTCTTCCTTGTAGTCGTAGCCAAGTTCTTCAGCTAGTTTTGCGTATCCTTCACGTTCCAAACGGGCAGCCAATTCTGGACCACCAGAAAGGACCACACGACCTTCCATCATCACGTGTACCACGTCTGGCGTGATATAGTTCAAAAGACGTTGGTAGTGTGTGATGATCATAGCACCAAAACCTTCGCCACGCATAGCATTGACACCTTTCGATACAACTTTAAGAGCGTCAATATCAAGACCTGAGTCAATCTCATCCAAAAGGGCAAAAGTTGGTTCCAACATCAAGAGTTGAAGAATTTCATTACGTTTTTTCTCACCACCAGAGAAACCTTCGTTGAGGTAACGCTCTGCCATTTCTTCTTTCATGTTGAGCAATTCCATTTTCTCGTCTAGTTTAGTGATGAACTCACGAACTGAAATCTTTTCATCATCTTCTTTACCAGCATTCATGGCTGCACGAAGAAACTCTGCGTTAGTAATTCCTGGGATTTCTGATGGGTATTGCATAGCAAGGAAAAGTCCCATACGAGCGCGCTCGTCTACTTCCAACTCAAGGATGTTTACGCCATCAAACAAGACCTCACCTTTGGTAACCTCATAGTTAGGGTTCCCCATAATAGCTGCAGAAAGAGTCGATTTACCAGTACCATTTGGTCCCATGATAGCTGCGATTTCTCCTGTTTTCAGAGTCAGATTGACCCCTTTCAAAATTTCTTTTCCTTCAATCTCAACGTGAAGATCTTTGATCTCTAATACTGACATGATAGTTCCTTTCTTTTTCTGGCCTACTTCCTTTATCCTTAGCGAAATTACTTACATTTCTCTAAAAAATACAAGAAAAGGTCCATAAATATACTCTACTAGTATAACAAAAAAAAGCCTAAAAGGCTTTGATTTTGTTTAGAAGCTAGTGACTAATCCTTGCGGTTTAGGTGCTGATCAATAGCATCTACTATTTTCCCCATTACATAACTTAACCTAAAATTTCGAAAAAGAAGAATGGCCCAAAAGGCTGCCATGAAATAGCGACCCGTCATCCAAGCTTCATTGAAAAAATAAGTCTCAGCAGCAGTAAATAGTGCTATCACGATAAATTGTTGTCTAGTCATAGGATTATTGTACCATGAAATCCACTTTTAGTCTTCTTCGACCATGACTTTATCAGCCAGAAATTCGAATCCCTCTGGAATCAGGCTCTCTTCTACCTCTTGATCTGCTTGAGAAGACTTGTTTCTAGCTGAAAATGCTGCACGAACCTCTTTCCATTCCTCTAGGGAAATTGCCAGGATTTCAGGTGAAAATCCAGCCGCCTGGCTGAGAATATTGCCAAACATGGTATTGAGGTTATCCCGTTTCATGGTTTGCCCTGCATTGAAATTAGACTCAAAAGCTAAAATTGCATGGTGTTCGTTGGCTGCAACTGGTTGAGAACCAACAAGAAGAGCCTTATCAGGACCAGCTAAGCTTTCAATCACTTCTCCCCATGCATTCTGGAGTCGAATCAAGTTTTGCCGTGCCAATTCAGGATTTTCAACAGCTTCTTGTAGGATAGCCTGAACCTTATTACGGTCTACTCGATAGACTGTCTTGGAAGTGGCTGGACGGCTAGGGACTGGCGCCACTTGTTTAGGCACCGTTCCAACATTAGCAAGTTCTTGCTTGAGACGAACTACTTCCTGTCTCAGTGCAGAAATTTCACTCTCGACAGCTTCTGAAAGCACTGGTTCAGGCTTAATCTCAGCTAAACGAATGGTCATCATCTCAGCATAAATCTTAGGTTGTAGACTAGCTTTCATATCCGCCAAGCTCACAGTCGCTATTCGAATCATTTCAAAGAGACTTTCCTGAGAAAGAGCTAGATTGTCCATAAAAACTGGACTGTGATGAGTATTTTCGCCACCTGTCTGAACAACTAGTAGATCACGCAAATACTGCAAGAGATCCGTCACAAAACGAGTCATGCTCTTGCCATTTTCAAACAAAAGATTCAAAGAATCAAGCGCTTTTGAAACATCCTGCTGAGACAAGGCAGCTACATAGTCATCAAGTGCTGATAGACTAATGGTGCCTGTAATCTCCTCAGAGATAGCTGTCGTGAGCTCATTTCCCTGTGTTAAACTCAAAGCTTGGTCCAGAATGGATAAGGCATCCCGCATCCCACCTTCAGCTCGTCTGGCAATGATTTCCACAGCATCTGGTTCAGAACTGATATTTTCTTTTTCTAAAATATGATGAATATGTGCCGTGATATCTTGAGTTCGAATCGATTTAAACTCAAAACGTTGGACACGCGATAAAATGGTTGCAGGAATCTTATGCAATTCGGTGGTCGCCAAGATAAAGACAACATTTTGAGTTGGTTCTTCCAAAGTCTTCAAAAGCGCATTAAAGGCTCCTGTAGACAGCATATGAACCTCGTCTATGATATAGACCTTATAACGTGCCAAACTAGGAGCATAGGTGGATTTATCACGAATTTCACGGATTTCATCAACTCCATTATTCGAAGCCGCATCCATTTCGATAACATCTTCTAAGCTACCTTCTGTCACTGCTTGGCAGATATAGCAGTTATTACACGGTTCTCCGTCCACTTGGTTCGGACAGTTCATAGCCTTGGCAAAAATCTTGGCTACACTGGTCTTCCCAGTCCCACGAGGGCCTGAGAAAAGATAGGCATGACTAATCTTTTCCTGCTCGACCGCTTGTTTTAGGGTTTTAGCCACAACTTCTTGTCCGACCAATTGTGAAAAAGTTTGGCTTCTATATTTTCGATAAAGTGCTTGATACATTAGGCTTTCTCCTCAAACATCGTAAAGTCCCATTCTGTCTTCTCAAGCAAAATAGCGACAAATTGTTCCAAGTAATCGCGGTCAATTGCATTATAATCATCAATAAGTGAAGAATCCAAGTCTAAGACACCCAGCAATCGACCATTCTTGAGCATGGGAACTACGATTTCACTCTTGGCCATACTATCACAAGAAATGTAGTTTGGATAGGTACTCACATCGCCAACTAAAACAGTCTCCTGGAACTCAGCAGCTTCTCCACACACACCTTTCCCAAGTGGGATGCGAATGCACGAAACGCCACCCTGAAAAGGCCCCAAAACCAACTCGCTACCATCAAACAGATAAAAACCTGCAAATACAGTATTGGGAAAGCGAGATTTTAGGAGGGCACTAGCATTCGAAAGATTGGCAAGAACATTGCTCTCACCTTCAAGTAAATAAGAGAGTTCCTCATTTAACAATTGATATTGTGATTGTTTTTCTGAATCTAACATAGAACTATTATATCAAAAATGGGAAAGAGACAAAAGAAAAATCCCTTGTTTTAAACAAAGGATTTTGTGATTATCAATTTGATTAAAGTTCGATATCACCGAACAAGTCAGCCATTGAGAATCCTGTTTGTGTTTCTGGAAGTTCGAAATCACGTTTTTCTTGACGTTTTGGACGACGTGGACGAGCAGCACGTTTTTCTTCTTTTTGTCCTTCTTCTTGAGCTGGACGTTCTTCAAGAGCTTTGATAGAAAGTGATACACGTTCTGCGTCAGCGTTAACATCAAGGACTTTAACAGTAACTTCTTGACCAACAGTAAGAGCTTCTTTTGGATTTTCGATACGTTTGTGTGAAATTTGTGATACGTGAACAAGTCCATCGATACCTGGCAATACTTCAACAAAAGCACCGAAGTCAGTCAAACGTTTAACTGTTCCTTCTACTACATCACCTTTAGCCAACTTTTGCTCAACGCCATCCCATGGTCCAGGTGTTGTTGCTTTAAGTGAAAGTGATACGCGTCCTTCTTCTTCGTTAAGATCAAGGATCTTCACTTCGATTTCTTCACCAACAGTTACAACTGATTTAGGTGATACGTTACGTTCGTGTGACAATTCAGTCAAGTGGACCAATCCGTCAACACCACCAAGGTCGATGAAAGCACCAAAGCTAGTGATACGAGCAACTTTACCAGTTACGACATCACCAACAGCCAATTTACCGAATACTTCAGCACGAGCTGCTGCAGTAGCTGCTTCAACAACTTCACGACGTGAAAGGATGAAGCGGTTTTCTTTAGGATCAACTTCTTTAATTTTAGCATCAAATTCTTGACCTACGAAACGTTCAGTGTTACGTACGAAACGAGTATCCAACATTGAAGCTGGGATGAATCCACGAACACCTTCAAATTCTACTGAAAGTCCACCTTTAACGGCACGAGTTCCTTTAACAGTAACAACTTCTTCTTCGCGTCCTACAAGTTTGTCCCATGCTTTGCGAGCTTCAAGGCGTTTTTTAGATACAAGGTATGTAACTGTATCAGTATCTTTACCAACTACTTGACGAAGTACAAGAACATCCAATACTTCTCCTACTTTCACAAAGTCATTAATATCTGCATCGCGATCGTTTGTCAATTCGCGAAGAGTCAAGACACCTTCAACACCAGTCCCAGAGATTGCAACGTTAGCTTGAGTCGCATCAACTGTCAATACTTCAGCACTAACAACATCACCAGGCTCAACTTGGCTAACGCTATTTAGCAAATCTTCAAATTCGTTCATCTAAAAAATCCTCCAACAATCAAGTTTTTCCAAACTTGACATACTTATAATTTTTTTCCTAAGCACCCGCAAAGACATGTTCATATCGTTCACGTCTTTCAATTATAAAAATAAAATACCCTAAGATATTTTTCTTTTTATCTTGAATCTATTACCTAAGAACTGGGGTAGCTGGATTCGAACCAACGCATGAGGGAGTCAAAGTCCCTTGCCTTACCGCTTGGCTATACCCCATTGATGAATGGAGAGAGAGGGATTCGAACCCCCGAACCCGAAGGAGCGGATTTACAGTCCGCCGCGTTTAGCCTCTTCGCTATCTCTCCAATGTTTAACGAGAACTATTATATCATGAAATTTTCAATAAAACAAGTATTATTTTGTCAAATTATAGTTTTCAATCAAAATTTCCACAGCTTTTTCAAGTTTTTTATAAAAACTATCGACATTTCCATTCTTTATGATGGCAAATTGGCTATCTAATTCGGCAATTTCACCAATAACCTTTTTCCCAATCGTCAAAACGTATCCTTCATAGCTGTCTTTTCCAACAGTCACTTTTGCATCCGTTAATTGAATTTCAATTTTCTTATCTTTTTTACTCATACTTTACCTCTTTTCACTTTTTCTATTGTACAAGAAAATGCTCAAACTAGCAAGAAAAAACTCCATTTCAGCTATTACAACTGCTATGGAGCTCTTCTTTATTTCATGTCTTTTAATCCACTTTGACAATCCATCCCTCTGGCGCTTCTACATCACCAAATTGGATACCCGTCAATTCATCGTAGAGTTTACGTGTAACAGGACCTACTTCTGTTTCACTATAGAAAACATGGAAATCATCGCCATGTTGGATGCCTCCAATTGGCGAAATAACCGCTGCTGTTCCGCAAGCACCTGCCTCTACAAAACGATCCAAATTATCAATTGGGACATCGCCTTCAATCGGAGTCAAGCCCAAGCGATGCTCTGCCAAGTAAAGCAAAGAGTACTTGGTAATAGATGGCAAGATGGATGGACTCAATGGCGTAACAAATTCATTGTCTGCCGTGATTCCAAAGAAGTTGGCTGATCCGACTTCTTCAATCTTTGTATGTGTAGATGGGTCTAGGTAGATAACATCTGAAAATTGACGTGACTTGGCCATTTTCCCTGGGAGGAGACTAGCAGCATAGTTTCCTCCAACCTTAGCCGCACCCGTACCATGTGGAGCTGCACGGTCGTATTCATCCTGAATCAAGAAATTGGTTGGAACCAATCCACCCTTAAAGTAATTTCCAACTGGCATAGCAAAGATAGTGAAAATGTACTCTTCTGCTGGTTTAACCCCAATAATATCCCCAACACCAATCAAAAGTGGACGAAGATAAAGGGTTCCACCTGTTCCATATGGTGGTACGTACTCTTCATTTGCACGCACAACTGCTTTACAAGCTTCTACAAACATTTCTGTCGGAACTTGTGGCATCAAGAGACGGTCGCAGGTACGTTGAAGACGCTTAGCATTTTCGTCAGGACGGAAAAGCTGAATACTACCATCCTTGGTACGATAGGCTTTCAAACCTTCGAATGCTTGTTGCCCATAGTGAAGACTTGGAGAAGACTCTGAAATATGCAAGGTTGCATCCTCTGTAAGCTCTCCTTGATCCCATTGACCATTTTTATAATGGGCGATGTAACGATAAGGTAATTTCATATAAGAAAATCCAAGGTTTTCCCAATCAATTGCAACTGTCATGTGGTTCTCCTTTATACTATTCAAACTATGTGTTCTATTCTACACTTTTCTAATAAAATTTCAAGTATTATTTGTAATTTTCTGAAAATTTTTTCAACACAAAGAAATCAGCCCTCTTGGCTGATTCTTTTTAAGGATTGGATTTATCCTCTTTAAAGACTTCTTTGAGGTAAGCATCGAAAACTTCTTCATCTGAAATGGTATCTGAGATAAAGCTTCCATTGCTAGTACGTTCTGACAAGTTGAGGTCTTGCAATCGACTCTCATAGATTGTTCCCTTGTTAGATTGAACAAGTAACGTTTGGTCGTTTTCTTCTACTTCTGTACTAAAGAGATCACCAACGAAACCTTGCTCTGCAACTGCTCCAGCCAAGAAGACACGATGCGGTTTGTTTTTCAACTCACGCAAGACTTGTAGGCCTCGTTTGGCACGGCTGGTCGCTGGAATTTCCTCAATAGAGACACGTTTCAAGCTTCCACGTTGGGTCAAGAGGTAGAAAGATGAGGTGTTACAGATAAAGGCAGCCTGAAGCGTATCATCTGCTTTCAGGTTCATAGCCTTGACACCTGCCGCCTTGGCACCAACAACCGGAACCTCTTCAATATTGAAACGAAGGGCATAACCGTTTTGGCTAATCAAGAGTACATCATCCAGTTTAATCGGAGCCACTGCTATAATCTGATCTGTCTCGTCTTTGAGTTTAGCGTACTTGACAGATTTAGACTTGTAAGTTCTCCATGGAGAAAATTCTTTGCGTTCTACACGCTTGATTTGACCAAGGCGAGTTGCTGCAAAGTAGGTTGTCGCATCATCAAACTGATCCACTACTTCTGCATAAAGGATTTCTTCGTTCGTTTCAAAGTTTGTAATCGTTTGGCTCAAGTGCTCTCCGATGTCCTTCCAGCGAATGTCTGCCAATTCATGGATTGGTCGATAAATGACATTTCCAAGACTTGTGAACATCAAGAGGTGCTGGGTTGTCTTGGCAGTTTGTACAAAGATCAAACGATCATCATCACGCTTGCCAATTTCTTCCAGAGTGGATGCTGCAAAGGAACGTGGGCTAGTACGTTTGATATAACCTGCCTTAGTCACGCTGACATAGGTATCTTCCTCGGCAATCAAACTAGCTGTGTCAATCTCGATTACCTTCGCAGTATCTTCTAAAGTACTCAAACGTGGTGTCGCAAATTTCTTTTTGACCTCACGAAGTTCTTTCTTCATGAGATTATACATAGTCCGTTCATCACCGATGATAGCCGCAAGCATGGCAATCTTTTCACGCAATTCTGCTTCTTCTTCCTGCAAAACAACGACGTCAGTATTGGTCAAACGGTACAGTTGCAAGGTAACGATAGCCTCTGCCTGCTCTTCTGTGAATTCATAGCTGACCTTGAGATTTTCCTTGGCGTCAGCCTTATTCTCAGAAGCACGGATAAGGGCAATGACTTCGTCCAAAATCGAAATCACGCGAATCAAACCTTCAACGATATGGAGACGTTTCTCAGCCTTTTCCTTGTCAAATCGTGAACGAGCCAAAATCACTTCACGACGGTGGGCGATATAGCTAGTCAAGATTGGAACAATCCCGACCTGACGAGGTGTGAAATTGTCAATCGCCACCATGTTAAAGTTGTAGTTGATTTGCAGGTCTGTGTACTTGAAGAGATAGTTAAGAACCAGCTCGGTATTGGCATCTTTCTTGAGTTCGATAGCGATACGAAGACCATCACGGTCAGACTCATCACGAACTTCAGCGATACCTGCTATCTTGTTATTGAGACGAACATCATCGATTTTTTTGACCAGATTGGCCTTATTGATTTCATAAGGAATCTCAGTGATAACGATTTGTTCCTTACCACCTTTTAGCTTTTCAATCTCAGTCTTGGAACGTACGACCACGCGCCCTTTTCCAGTCTCATAGGCTTTCTTGATTTCATCGCGTCCTTGGATGATAGCCCCCGTCGGAAAGTCTGGTCCAGGGAGGAACTCCATGAGCTTGTCCACCTTGGCTGTTGGGTGGTCAATCATGTAAACCGTCGCATCGATAACCTCTGCTAGATTATGCGGAGGAATGTCTGTGGCATAACCAGCCGAAATCCCAGTCGAACCATTGACCAAGAGGTTTGGAAAGGCTGCTGGTAAGACAGTTGGTTCTTTCTCGGTATCGTCAAAGTTCCACGCAAAAGGAACGGTCTTTTTCTCGATGTCCTGAAGGAGATAACCAGCAATCTCAGACAAACGCGCCTCAGTATAACGCATAGCCGCAGGCGGATCTCCGTCCATAGAACCGTTATTACCGTGCATTTCAACCAGAATCTCACGGTTTTTCCAGTCCTGTGACATACGAACCATGGCATCATAAATAGACCTGTCACCGTGTGGGTGGAAATTCCCCATGATGTTCCCGACAGACTTGGCTGACTTACGGTAACTCTTGTCAAAAGTATTGCCATCTTTATTCATCGAATAAAGAATACGACGCTGAACCGGCTTGAGTCCATCTCTAATGTCTGGCAAAGCCCGGTCTTGAATGATGTACTTGGAGTAGCGACCAAAGCGCTCCCCCATGATGTCCTCCAGGGACATGTTTTGAATATTACTCATATAGGATACAAAGCCCGTAAAATGCAAAGTGAAAATAGTAAATTATTGCAGTGAGCGATGCTCACAAGAGAATTTATCTTTTTCACACAACATTTAGGGCGTGTTCAACTCCTTTCAAAGAATGTAGAGTAGTTTTTATGCAGTAAAAGATATTTTACGGGAATTAGTCCCATGTTCAGTTACCGTAAGTAACCAAACAATCCTTTCTGTAGTTTAATCTTTTAAAATTAAGGTATTTATGTAGTTAGCGATTAAGAAGTCTCTCCTTAGCATACTGAATCATCTTCTCAGCTACTCTCATATCATAGTCAAATCCCATCTTGTGAGCAAGGAATTGAGCCTCTTGGTGGAAAAGTTCCATGGTAGCAAATAAAGACTGGGTGATTTTATCTAAACTTGTGAAATCAAGTAGATTTGAGAATTCCTTCTCTTTCTCAGCAGGTAAATAGTTAAAGAGATACTTGTAGTTCTTTCCAATATCAACTCTTCCCCTATCACTTGCTACCTGCCAGGCCATAACTTTTAAGAGTTCTTGTTGACAAATCCCGTAGAGATGGTCAGCGGCATAGAGAAGTTGCTTACGACGAATACCCTTAACCACATAGGCGGAAACCCACCAAAACTCATTGCAGACTTTTTCAAAATCTGTCTGACTAGCTGGGCTTGTCCAAAAACGTTGAGGACTCGGGGAATAAGGTTCAAATAATCCCTTCTCATCTTCTAAAACGGTGAACCCAGCCTCACTATCCACCCATTCTTGGATATGGTCTTTGGGGCAGAGGGTCAAATCAATCCGATTGCCATCTTCAAAGAGCATGAGATATAGGCGACGGTGACCAAGCAAGACATGCTGCTCGATAATACGTTTGCCAAACTGGTCCAACCAAGAAAAATTTCTCGTCAGATTATCTAAATCGTCCACAACATAAACAACATCGTAGTCCTGAAACTCATCTTTTGGAGCTTTTGTATCCGTTCGTGATCCAGATAGAGCGACAGCCTCAACTTGTAAAGATTTAGCAATCTGTGAAATCGCATCAAGCATTTCTGTTTCAGTTCTCATCTTTCACTCCTTCAACACTTAGAGCTATTTGAAATTGTTTTTTATTATAAATTATAAACAATCGGTCATCTCCGACATTAGCTAAGCAATTAATCTCTATCCCCTACCAAAAAGTATTCTTGTCTTACTGATTTCGTTTAGTGTAATGGAGGTAGAGAGGAGGAAGATAGGAAACTAGAATCATCAAAATCATTACCAAGAATGTCAACAGATGGATCTGAACTAAATTTACCACATACCATCCCAGAATACCTACAGATAGGGGACCTAAAACATAGGATAGGAAAATCAAAAAAGCCTTCCACCGTTTCTCCGGATACACGTAACACAATCGAATAAGTGTGTATACTAAGGCTCCTGCTATCAAAGGAAAACCAATAAAAAGCATGATAGCAGACGCCACCAAAGCACTGGATTCTGAGGAATCCATATTGAATAAAAGCATCAAGATCATAAACAAGGTAAATACAATCGGTGCATATAATCCTTGGAAACTTTTTTTTCGACTGTTAATGTAGAATGCAAGAATAGCCGAGGGTAAAGAAACTAAGAAAATCAAACCCAAGTAACTACCAAAAATCGAATGTCCTGAACTATCCATTAATCATACTCCTTAAAACACTGTCGCTTCCTCCAGCGTAAACTTGACATTATCCTCAATCCACTTACGGCGTGGTTCGACCTTGTCTCCCATGAGGACATTGACACGGCGTTCAGCGCGGGCTAGGTCTTCGATTGTGACACGGATAATAGTGCGGGTTTCTGGATTCATCGTTGTTTCCCAGAGTTGATACGCATTCATCTCACCAAGACCCTTGTAGCGTTGGAGGGCAACTTCCACTTAAAAACCATTGTCTTCGCCTTCAAAGTATAGGGCTGGCGTCAAGGTTTCCTCATCTTCATTATTGAAAGTAGTTAACTTGGAAATAGATTAGCAAACTTTACCTGTATAATTTTTGATACCTGTGATATAATTCAAAATCCAACAATCCTGTCACAGTTTCTATAAAACGAAATCTTACTTTGCTTATTAGCTGAAATAACCTAAAGTTTAGTTAAAATTAAAGATTAACCTTTTTGTCATTTTACTGATCCTTTTTAAATTCGAAGCTTTGACCATTAGTAGCAGAAAGTCCGTCTGAATTAAATATTTCAAGATGAATTGTATCTTTATCTTTCTTTTCAACCTGATATCGAATTCCATTATCATCAACTAAGTTTACAACCGAATCTTTACGATCCTTTACTTCTAGATTCTCAGCTATTTTTCTTTCACCACTTAAAATAGTCCATTTCCCACTTTCTTCTTTAAATTCATACTTAGAATTTGTTTGATTACTAGTCCATGTACCTTTTAGCCATGCCTCCTTCGAGGCACAAGCAGATAAAATAACAGCCATAAAAGCAACTAATAGAACAGCATATATTTTTTTCATCATAACTCCTTTGTAATTCTAAAATTTATTAAAATACTGTCGCTTCCTCAAGCGTAAACTTGACATTATCCTCAATCCACTTACGGCGTGGTTCGACCTTATCTCCCATAAGGACATTGACACGGCGTTCGGCGCGTGCTAAGTCTTCAATCGTGACACGAATGAGAGTTCGAGTCTTTGGATTCATGGTTGTTTCCCAGAGTTGGTCCGCATTCATCTCACCAAGACCTTTGTAGCGTTGGAGAGTGGCTCCTTTGCCAAATTGCTTGCGGAGTTCTTCTAGCTCTCCGTCCGTCCAAGCATAGGCCACTTCTTCTTTCTTGCCTTTGCCTTTGGACATCTTGTAAAGAGGCGGAAGGGCAATATAGACATGGCCTGCCTCAACTAGCGGACGCATGTAACGGTAGAAGAATGTTAAAAGAAGAGTTTGGATATGAGCACCATCGGTATCCGCATCGGTCATGATAATAATCTTGTCATAGTTGGCATCTTCAATAGAGAAGTCTGCTCCCACGCCCGCACCAATGGTATAAATCATAGTGTTGATTTCTTCATTTTTGAGGATATCTGCCATCTTGGCCTTGGCTGTATTAATCACCTTACCACGAAGAGGTAGGATAGCTTGGAACTTACGGTCACGGCCTTGTTTGGCAGAACCACCGGCAGAATCCCCCTCAACTAGGTAGAGTTCATTCTTAGCAGGATTCTTAGACTGGGCTGGGGTCAATTTTCCAGACAACAAGCCCTTGTCTTTCTTGTTTTTCTTACCATTTCGGCTCTCATCACGCGCCTTGCGAGCCGCCTCACGCGCATCACGCGCCTTGATAGCCTTACGAATGAGATTGGAAGCCAGTTCCCCATTTTCCATAAGGAAGAAAGTCAACTTATCAGCCACAATCCCATCCACAACTGGACGAGCCAGAGGGCTTCCTAGTTTATCCTTGGTCTGACCTTCAAACTGGAGGTGTTCTTCCGGAACTAGAATAGAAAGAACGGCTGCTAATCCTTCACGGTAATCTGACCCTTCAAGATTTTTATCTTTTTCCTTGAGGAGCCCTGTCTTACGAGCGTAGTCATTCATGACCTTGGTAATGGCTGACCTGAGTCCTGTCTCATGAGTTCCACCATCCTTGGTACGAACGTTATTGACAAATGATAGAATGTTATCTGAAAATCCATCATTGTACTGGAGGGCAACTTCCACTTGGAAACCATTGTCTTCGCCTTCAAAGTATAGGACTGGCGTCAAGGTTTCCTTGTCTTCATTGAGGTAAGAAACAAAGTCTTGTACTCCGTTCTCATAATGGAATTCGATTGCTTCATCTGTTCGCTTATCTGTCAGAGACAAGGTGACATTTTTTAAGAGAAAGGCTGACTCATTAAGGCGCTCTGAAATGGTATTGTACTTGAAATCTGTCGTAGAAAAGATACTAGCATCCGGCATGAAAGTGACTTTGGTACCTGTCTTAGACTTAGCAGCTGTCCCAACCTTTTCAAGAGTTGTTACTGGCTTACCACCATTTTCAAATCGTTGCTTGTAGACTGTACCGTCACGGGTAATTTCAACTTCCAACCAACTTGAGAGTGCATTAACAACCGAAGATCCCACCCCGTGGAGACCACCAGATGTTTTGTAGCCACCTTGACCGAATTTTCCTCCAGCGTGGAGAATGGTAAAGATAACCTCAACAGTTGGAATTCCCATGGTATGCATCCCAGTTGGCATCCCACGACCATGGTCTTGAACGGTTAGACTGCCGTCTTTATTGATGGTCACATCAATGCGTTCACCAAATCCAGACAAGGCTTCATCGACTGCATTGTCCACAATTTCCCAAACTAGGTGATGGAGACCAGCACCGTCGGTCGATCCAATATACATACCCGGACGTTTACGGACCGCATCCAACCCTTCTAGCACCTGAATGGCGTCATCATTGTAGTTATTAATATTGATTTCCTTTTTTGACACAAGGAACCTCCTATTTGTTCATCTTTTCTATTTTACAGGTTTTCTAGGGATTTTGCAAAGTTTTTCCCTTTCAGCCGTCACAATTTCACAGGAAATTCTCTGACTTTCTATACCATTTCATGGTATAATAGTTCTATGATGACATTTGTATTATTAATTTTAGCTTATTTGCTAGGTTCGATTCCGTCTGGTCTTTGGATTGGACAAATCTTCTTTCAAACAAATCTGCGTGAACATGGTTCTGGAAACACCGGAACAACCAATACTTTCCGAATTTTAGGTAAGAAAGCGGGTATGGCAACCTTTGTGATTGACTTCTTTAAAGGAACCTTGGCCACTCTCCTTCCAATCCTTTTCCAACTTCAAGGTGTATCACCTCTTGTATTTGGACTTTTGGCTGTGATTGGACATACTTTCCCTATCTTTGCAGGATTTAAAGGTGGTAAGGCTGTCGCAACCAGTGCTGGAGTGATTTTCGGATTTGCGCCTGCCTTCTGTCTCTATCTAGCAATCGTATTCTTTGGAAGCCTCTATCTAGGTAGTATGATTTCACTGTCTAGCGTTACCGCTTCTATCGCAGCCGTTATCGGAGTTCTCCTATTTCCACTATTTGGATTTATCCTGAGCAGCTATGACCCCCTCCTCATTCTGATTATCCTAGCACTTGCTAGCTTGATTATCATTCGTCACAAGGATAATATCACACGTATCAAAAATAAAACTGAAAATCTTGTCCCTTGGGGGTTGAACCTAACCCATCAAAATCCAAAAAAATAAAACGCCAGTTTAAACTGACGTTTTTTTGTATGCTTATTTTGACTTGATGTAGTTGATACCGTCTGCCTTAGGTGCAACTGCTTTTCCAAAGAAGGCTGCCAAGACAAGGATAGTCAAGACATAAGGCGCGATTTGAAGGTAAACCGCTGGCACTCCTTGTAGGAAAGGTAATTGAGAACCAATAACTGCCAAACTTTGTGAAAGTCCAAAGAAAAGACTAGAAAGCATAGCACCAATTGGGTTCCATTTACCAAAGATCATCGCAGCAAGGGCGATAAATCCAGGACCGACAATAGTTGTCACTGAGAAGTTAACTGAGATTGATTGAGCATAAATCGCTCCCCCAATTCCACCAAGGAAACCTGAAATAACAACCCCAAGATATCGCATCTTGTAGACATTGATCCCCAAGGTATCCGCTGCCTGAGGGTGTTCACCAACAGAGCGAAGACGAAGACCAAAACGTGTCTTAAAGAGAATAAACCATGCAAGGAAAGAGAAGGCAATCGCGATATAACCTAGTAGACTGGTTGACTTGAAGAAGATATCTCCAATCACTGGGATATCAGCCAAAACTGGGAAATCAAAACGTCCAAAAGTTTGGCTTAAGTTATCCGTTTGTCCTTTGTTATAAAGAACTTTAACCAAGAAAACCGCTAGGGCAGGAGCCATCAAGTTCAATACTGTACCACTGACAACATGGTCCGCACGGAAATGAACTGTAGCGACTGCATGGATGAGGGAGAAAATAGCTCCCACGATACCAGCAACTAACAAGGAAATCCAAGGAGTCGCTGCTCCAAGTTGTTCTGCAAACTCAAGGTTAAAGACAACCCCAGAAAAGGCTCCCATAACCATAATTCCTTCAAGACCGACGTTAACGACACCACCACGTTCAGAGAAGACTCCTCCGATACTCGTAAAAATAAGTGGTGCTGAGTAAATCAGCATAGAAGAGACCAAGAGGGTGAGTAATGTTGTAATAGACATCCTTACTTACCTCCTTTAACTTGTTTTTTAGGTTTGACAAAGCGTTCGATAATGTAGTGAACGCTGACAAAGAAGATAATAGACGCTGTTACAATGCTGACAAGCTCAGACGGAACTTGCGCTGCGTTCATACCCGGTGCTCCTACTTGCAAAACTCCAAATAAGAAGGCTGCAAAGAGAATTCCAATTGGTGAATTTCCAGCAAGCAAACTAACTGCCATCCCGTTAAATCCGATAGCCAATGATGATCCCTGAACGTAAACGTTTTGGAAAGTTCCAAGACCTTCGACAGCTCCACCAAGACCAGCCAAGGCACCAGAGATAATCATTGATAGAATGATTGTACGTTTTGCTGAAATACCAGCGTACTCTGAAGCATGGGGATTGAGACCAACTGCACGAATTTCAAAACCGAGAGTCGTTTTCTTGAGCAAGAACCAAATCACGCCAACAGCAATGATTGCAAAGAAGATTCCGATATTCATACGAGAATTTCCAGTCAACTCTGATAACCATGGGGTCTGGTATGTAGCGTTGGCACTAACACGAATCGTTGAGTCTGTACTTTGCATAATATCTTTAGGAAAGGCATGAATAAAGGCATTTCCCACATACAATACAATGTAGTTCATCATGATGGTCACAATGACCTCTGACGTACCGAGATAGGCTCTGAGGATACCTGGAATTGCTCCAACAATTCCACCTGCGATCAAAGCAATGATCACTGTCAATGGAATCAAAACGAGACGAGGCATGTCTGGATTTGACAAGGCAAACCAACCACTGAGAATCCAGCCTGCAAGTGCTTGACCAGGAAGTCCAACGTTAAAGAAACCTGCTCGACTGGCAACTGCGAAACCTAGACCTATCAAGACAAGAGGACCCATGGCACGGAAAATTTCTCCAATCCCACGGAGGCTACCAAAAGCTGTATAGAACAACTCCTCATAGCCCCAGATAGCATCATATCCGAAGATCCACATGACAATGGCTCCGAGCAAGATTCCTAAGAATACGGAAATCAAGGGAACCGAAATTTGTTGTAATTTTTTAGACATCACTCTTCTCCTTTCCCAAGTTTCCACCTGCCATCAAGACACCAAGTTCTTGTTTGTTAGTTGTTTCTGGCGATACAATACCTTGAATCTTACCATCGTGAATAACAGCAATTCGGTCTGAGACATTTAAAATCTCATCCAATTCAAAGCTGACAACAAGGACAGCCTTACCGTTATCACGCTCTTCAATCAAACGTTTGTGGATATATTCAATGGCACCGACATCCAAACCACGAGTTGGCTGGCTGACGATAAGGAGATCAGGATCACGATCAATCTCACGAGCAATAATCGCTTTTTGTTGATTTCCTCCTGAAAGAGCTGCTGCTGGAACAAATTCGCTTGCCGCACGGACGTCAAACTCTTCCATTAATTTCTTAGCATGTGAAGTGATATTGGCATAGTTCAAGATGCCATTTTTGCTGAGTGGTTCTTTGTAGTAGGTTTGAAGAGCAATATTTTCTGAAATCATCATCTCCAAAATCAAGCCATCCCGGTGACGATCCTCAGGAACATGTCCCACGCTTAGTTCTGTAATTTGTCGAGGATGCATCCCCACGATTGATTTGCCTTTTAATTCAACGCTACCTGACTCAACCTTACGAAGGCCTGTAATGGCTTGAATGAGTTCAGATTGACCATTGCCATCAATACCTGCAATACCGACAATCTCCCCAGCACGAACATCCAAAGAAAGATTCTTCACAGCTGGTACACCGCGGTTTTCATTGACAACCAAGTCTTTGATAGACAAGACCACTTCTTTGGGTTGCGGTGCCTGTTTTTCCGTTTTAAAGGAGACTGAGCGTCCAACCATCATTTCTGCCAAGTCCGCATTTGTTGCTCCTGCGATTTCAACCGTCTGGATTGATTTCCCACGACGGATAACCGTCACTCGATTCGATACCGCACGAATCTCATCTAACTTGTGGGTAATCAAAATAATGGACTTCCCTTCTTTAACAAGGTTTTTCATGATTGCCATCAACTCATCAATCTCTGAAGGAGTCAATACAGCTGTAGGTTCGTCAAAGATAAGGATATCAGCACCACGATAGAGTGTTTTCAAGATTTCTACACGTTGTTGGGCACCAACGGAAATATCCGCCACCTTAGCAGCAGGATCCACTGCCAAACCATAACGTTCAGAAAGAGCCTTGATTTCTTTAGTAGCACCAGCTATGTCTAGAACACCATTTTTAGTGATTTCACTCCCTAAAATGATATTCTCAGCTACTGTAAAAGCCTCAACCAACATAAAATGTTGGTGAACCATCCCAATTCCAAGACCAGCGGCTTTAGATGGTGAGTCTAGTTTTACAACCTGACCATTCACCACAATTTCACCGCTCGTTGGTTCAAGAAGTCCTGCCAGCATATTCATCAGAGTGGATTTACCCGCTCCATTTTCTCCTAAAAGTGCATGGATTTCACCTTTTCGCAGTTGCAAGTTGATTTTGTCGTTTGCTACAAATTCACCAAACACCTTGGTAATATCCCGCATCTCAATGACATTTTCGTGTGCCATGTGCTCTTCCTTTCAGAGGTTTATTTTATTTCAATAAAACCTGCTAATCACATTAACAAGCTCTATTGAG